>CAZYSW010000765.1:0-2547 GCA_964650105.1 uncultured Nannocystaceae bacterium | reverse complement strand
GCACCGGACATGTCCCAGAAGGACATCCCGGGCGGCTCCCCGGGCGGGATCCCACTCAAGCCGTGACACTTGCCGACGCGCGACCGTAACCGTTCACTCGGGCTTCGCCCGAAAACGGTTGCTTCTGGTTTTCTCGAGGGCCGCGACGGCCCCTCCCCCGCCGGCGGAGCCGCCCTGGGACCCCCTCCCTCGCGGGGCGGCAAAGCCCGCCTGGCGCACACTGGCTATGCTTCGTGAAATCGAGGCTCACCGACCCGTGAACGGTCGCGCGCGACAGTCGAGCTTCGCAGCAATGAGACACCGCGTGTCTGCGCCCGTTCGGGCCGAAGTCCCGCGCGGACTGCCGGTCGAGTTCAGCGGGTGGCTTCGCGGACGAGGGTTCGCTTGACGCCGCTGCACTCGGCGTTGACTTCGACGCGGGCGTCGTAGCCGTCCGCGGTGCCGTCGAAGCGAACATCCATGATGCCGCCGTGCGGTGTCGTCAGGAGGATTGCGTCGCCCGGCAGGAGCCGAAGCTCGTGCGTCTTGCTGCTGCGAATCTCGAAGGGAGCCGGCTTCGCATCCGCCCCCCCGTGCGGGACCAACAACCCCTTCCAGGGCTCTCGACACAGGCTCTCGAGCTTCACCACGAAAGCACGATCATCGCTGCCTGTCCCCGATGGTGGGGCCGCGTCGCTGCGCAGGTCGGACACGGACGTGGTCGGGTCGGATACGGACGTGGTCGGGTCGGATACGGATGTGGTCGGGTCGGCGTCGTCGGGGGTCACCGGCAACCCCGCCGGTGGGGACGCACCGGGTCGGCAAGCTGCGGCCACGAGCGTCGCCCCCAGGGCAACCCGAGACAGCCGGCCGCGGAACATGGTCGCAGGGTAGCAGGCTGCTGCACCGGGTCGGGTGCGATTTCGGGGTGGTGATGGGGCGCAATCGCTCGTCACCCATCGTGCTCGGTTTCGAAAATCCGTGGTCCCGACGACCACGGAGCAGCCCGCAAGGCACCCTGGTCAGCCGAGCGCGACGCGGACTTCGGGTACCCACACCCCCCCGAGCAGCTCAGTGATCCGACGGCGCTCCTCGGAACGGCGCGTACCGGCGGGGAGAATGATAACGCGGGGGACCTGGAGATCGTCGCGTTCCCGCAAGTAATCGTAGGCAGGCGACCGACGCCTGAGGTTCTCGTCGATGCGCTGGGAGAGACGGCGGGAGAGCTCTGTGTCCACGTAGCCCTGGACTTCCACGCGCACCAGCAGCCCGCGGGGACGTCCGCTCCCGACCCGGTGCATTCCGGTGCGCGCCATCCATCCGAGCTCGGTGTCGCGAAACACGTCGGGCAAGCGCATCGATCCGGTTCTCATGGCGCTGCCCGCGGGCAGGCTCATCGGATCGGCACCGATCTCGGCCGCGACCAGGGCCGGGTCTTCTCGGCCCAGGGCCTGTCGGATACTCGCGGTGAGCCATGCCCCGGAAACCGTGCAGCCCTCCAGGCGGACGTCGGCAGGTGCCGCGGCCAGCCGAATGACCCGAGGGCGGGGAAACGGGCTGGTCTCGGACGGCGCGTCGAACCCGACCACGCGAAGGTGCTCGTCGGTCCGCATTCGCAAAAATCCGAGCGGCGACGTGACGACGACCTCGTACCGTTGGCCAACGATGGCGTGCTCGGGCAGGATCGCCTGCTCGGCGTAGACGCGGCGGCCATCTTCTTCGGGGTTGGTGTAGCTGAGCAGCTCGAGGATCTGCGATCCGGTGGCGAGCGTGACGGCGTGCGTCGGCTGTCGCATGGTCGGAAGACCGCACCGGCCGCTGCGGTGCAGCCATCCCGCACTCCGCAGCTCGATGCGGCTGCGGACGGGCTGCTCCAAGTCGTGCTCGGCCAGGATGAGTTTCAGTTTCCGTAGTTTTCTCTCGAGCGGACTGCGGTGGACGCTCTCGAGATGTCGACAGACCAGAGCGCTCGGAACGACCAGCAAGGTGGGATCGAAAGCGGTCAGGCGCTGCAGCGCCGACTCGGCGTCCTCGAGGTGATCGATCTGCAGGAGCTCGCCACCGAGGGTCGTCAGATCCTCGCGCATGATGGCGTCCACCGCCGGGTCGGCGCTTCGCCCTCTCAGGAGTGCGATCCGCCGGACCGGCTCGTGCCGCAGGTAGGCGTCCCAGACCCCCACGACGTGCTCACGCTCCCACTCTCCGCCCGAAAGCGCGGAGGCGGGTCCACCGCGCGGCTCCATGCCCCCGAACCCAAGGTGAGCTTCGACGTCTCGTTCGTGGTCCTCTCGGTCACGGATGCGCACCAAGGCCCGCAGATCGTCGAGGGTCTCTACGCCGTCGACCCCCAGACGGCGGCCGGCCTCGGTCGGAGCCAGCTGCTCGATGACTCCGCGCAGACATGCCTCTCGCGCGTCGGCTCCCACCTAGCAGCCCGTGGTGGAAGTGGGTCCGGCGACCGATATTGGGCGGATTGTGTGCAGGCCGTCGCAGCCCTTGGGAGTGCCTACGTCTGATGCGATGCCAGCGAGGATCTCCCGGGTCCGAGCCCAATGCTGGACCAAGGAC
>CAZYSW010000764.1:1989-2547 GCA_964650105.1 uncultured Nannocystaceae bacterium | reverse complement strand
TCACGCTGCGACCCCCCGATGATTTCACCCACGCCGGGGACCAGGAGATCGACGGCGGCCACGGTGCGGCCGTCGTCGTTGCGGCGCATGTAGAACGCCTTGATCTCCTTGGGGTAGTCGGTGACGAAGACCGGCCGGCCGACCCGCTTTTCCGTCAACCAGCGTTCGTGCTCCGCCTGGAGGTTGGCGCCGAAGAACACGGGGAACTCGAATTTCCCACCGCTCTTTTCCAGCTCGGCGATGGCCTGCGTGTAGGTCATCCGCTCGAAGGGGGAATCGACCACGTGACCGAGCCGCTCGAGCAGCCCCTTGTCGATGCGTTCGTTGAAGAACTCCAGATCCTCGGTGCACTCGTCGAGCAGCGTCCGCAGCAGGTGCTTGACGAACGCCTCGGCCAGGTTGCAGTTGTCCTCCAGGTCGTAAAACGCCATCTCGGGCTCGATCATCCAAAACTCTGCTGCATGCCTTGCCGTGTTTGAATTTTCGGCACGAAATGTAGGGCCAAATGTGTATATATTTGATAAAGCAGTCGCCACCAACTCACCCTGTAACTGACCC
>CAZYSW010000764.1:0-1979 GCA_964650105.1 uncultured Nannocystaceae bacterium | reverse complement strand
GCGTGCCGGGACGTGTTGGAGTTCTCCGCGCGGAACGTGGGACCGAAGGTGTAGATCTCGGACATGCCCAGCGCGAAGGCCTCTCCGTTGAGCTGGCCCGAAACGGTCAGGTAGGTGGGCTTGCCGAAGAAGTCCCGATCGAAGTCGATCTCGCCCGAGGGCGTGCGCGGAGGATTGGCGACGTCGAGCGTCGTCACCCGAAAGAGCTCACCGGCGCCTTCGGCATCGCTGGCCGTGATGATCGGGGTGTGCACGTACACGAATCCCCGGTCCTGGAAGAAGCAGTGCACGGCGTGCGCGAGCTTGCTGCGTACGCGAAACACCGCACCGAACGTGTTGGTGCGGTTGCGCAGGTGAGCGATGGTCCGCAGCGTCTCGAAGTTGACCCGCTTCTTCTGGAGCGGATAGGTGCTCTCGGCCTTGCCGACGATCTCGAAGCGCGTCGCCACCAGATCGACGGCCTGGCCCTTGCCCAGCGACGCCACGAGCTCGCCCTCGACGCAGACCGCCGAGCCCGTGCCCGCGTGCCGCACCTCCTCGAAGTTGTCGAGGGTCGGATGCACGACGACCTGCAGCCCGGCGAGGTTCGAGCCGTCGTTGACGTTGACGAACACGACGTCCTTCTGATCGCGCACAGTGCGCACCCACCCCTTCACCCGCAGATCGGGGCGCGGAGGGGTCATGCGCAGGACATCGACGATTCGCGTGCGTGGGCTCTGCATGGCGGGGTCTCGGGCGCCGCAGGGTATCACTTGGCCCTGATCTGGTCAGGCGGCGCCACGCGTGTCACATCAGCCGCGTGAAGGGGCGCGAGGCTTCGCTGCGCATCCAGGAACGCTTCGTCTCGGTGCAGGGCGAGGGACTGCTGGTGGGTACCCCGAGCACCTTCGTGCGGGTGGCGGGGTGCAACCTGCGGTGCGGCTGGTGCGACTCCCCCCAAAGCTCGTGGCACCCCGTCGGCGAGCGGCTTTCGGTCGGCGCGCTGGTCGAGCTGTGCGGTCGGGGCCCGCGTCACGTCGTGATCACCGGCGGAGAGCCACTGTTGTTCGAGGAGGTCGGCGAGCTCTCCACCGAGCTGCGCGCCCGGGGTCACCACGTCACGTTCGAGACCGCCGGGACGATCTGGCGCCCGGTCGAGGCCGACCTGATGTCGATCAGCCCCAAGCTCGCCCACAGCACCCCCGACGACGCGCGGTGGTCGGCTCGCCACGAAGCCCGCCGGTGGCGTCCGTTGGTGGTGGCGCGCCTGATGGAGCGCCCCTGGCAGCTCAAGTTCGTCGTGCGAGCTCACGATGACGAGCTGCTGCGGGCGGACGTCGACGAGGTCGAAGCCATGCTCGGCACGCTGGCGGTCGCGGCCGGCGACCGAGACCGCGTCTTGCTGATGCCGCAATGCGTCGATCCGGTTCGGCTCGCGCAGGACTACGCCCGGATCGTCGGGGTGTGCACGGCGAGAGGCTTCCGACTGGGCGAGCGCCTGCACATCGCCATCTTCGGCCACCGTCCGGGGACCTGACTCAACCGACCTCGGGCAGAGCCTCGACGTACTTGGTGCCGGCGCCGGTGTTGAAGACCACGACCTCGTCCTCGGGCTTCAGCCAACCCGAGGCCCGAAGGACGCGCAGGGCGGAGACGCAGGCGCCCCCTTCGGGGCACGCGTTGATCCCCTCGGTGGCGGCCATCAGGCGCATGTCGGCCACCAGCGCGTCGTCGTCCACCGCGACCGCACGGCCTCCCGACGATCGGAGCGCCTCGAGGATCAAGAAGTCCCCGATCGCGCCCGGCACCCGCAGCCCCGAAGCCCGGGTGTGGGCGTTCTTCCAGGGCTGTGCGTGACGCTCTCCCCGTTCGAACGCCCGGACGATCGGCGCACAACCGCTGGCCTGCACGCTGACGAAGCGAGGCCGCCGGTCGCCGTCGATCCAGCCCAGCGCGGCGAGCTGCTCGAACGCCCGGTGCATGCCGACGAGCCCCGTCCC
>CAZYSW010000763.1:0-2552 GCA_964650105.1 uncultured Nannocystaceae bacterium | reverse complement strand
CGGAGTCACCGTGGCCCAGGTGCGCGAGCGCTTGGTGATGGCGCGCACCCACTGATCGTCGGGCTCCGTGTCGAGAACCGTGCCGGTGCCTCGCCCGTTGTCGACCAGTTCGCGGCCGTGGAGGAGCACCTGCGCCGTCTCGATGATCGCGCGCCGAGTCGGGTCGTCATCCGCACCGAAGTCTGCGAGGGCGATGCGGCGCACGCGGCCATCCGGGTACGGGCCAAGGACGCTAGGTAGCGGCAGAATCGCGAGATGCGGCTCCGAGATGGGCTTGTCGCTCTCGTCGTGCCCCAAGAGTACACGGCGAACGAGCGCCTCCAGTGCGGGGCGATCATTCGGCCCTCTCGCGAGCACGTCCACAACCTCGGAGCGGACTTCGTCGAGGAGGTGGCGCACGGGACCGACGACCTGCCGAAGCAAGCGAGCGTCCCGCGAGCGGCGCTTGCTGCTGCGCCAGAGGCCCAGCACGAAGGTGGGAACCTCACGGTCATCAGCGCGAGCATCTGATGCGTACGTTACGGCTCGCACGCCGGCCGCTGGCAGCGGCAGCTCGTTGAGGTCACGTGCGAACACGGCGTCGCAGACGTCGAGGCACCCGGTCTCAGGCACCTCCAGCGACGCGCCGCTCGAAGCAGGCTGCCAGCGCACGGAGTCGGCAGGTGGCTCCGCATCGGTGGCATCGAGCACAGCGAGGTCTTCGCCCTTGCCGACGCTGACGACCCGCCGCGACACGTCGCGGATGACCGGGACGTGGGACGCCTCGACGCTCGGCCACCAGTACCAGACGGTGTGCGGAGCTTCGATGTCCCAGCCGACCATCGGCTCGGGCTCGAGGTCGATGCCCTTCTTGGGGTTGAGCTTCCGCTCAGTCGGCCAGTTCTTCGAGTTGTTGGGCACGAACCGACGCTGGCGCGGTGGGCGCAGCGTCGCGCGAGGCGTGACGATCTCGGGCAGCTTCGTGCCCTCAGCCCAGCCCTGCCGCTCGAGGACGCGTAGCGAGTCGTCGATCGCCTTGCGGTTGCTGTGGGACCAGCCCGTGCGCGCCGAAGACACGAGCGCCTTGAAGAGGCGCGCAGGGCTCGGCGGCCACTCACGGCCTGAGTATCCGGCGAGGAACTGAACGCGGATCGCGAGAGACATCAGGACTCCGCGTCGTCGTCGCCCGTCCCACTGTCCTCGGCATCGGTCGGTGCCTCGCTTGCAGCAGGCGCATCGCCGCTCTTCTGCTTGGCTTCCTCCCAGAGCTTCTTCAGCTCTCCAACCTTCTTCCTGTTCAGCTCGGCTTCCTTGCCTTCGTAGGCGGGCAGCGCGAGGAGCGCCTTCACGAATTCGGGCTTCTTCTTCGGCTCTCCCGCGTTGTTTCCACCCTTCGTGCTGACGGCTGCTTTCGCTCCACTCGGATCGAACGCTAACGTGACGGGCGCCGGGAATGCGGCATCCCCGAAGAAGGCCTTGGCCGCTGCGTCGAGATAGCTCTTGGCGGCTCCGTTCGCCGGAGCGGCGAACTCGTCCTCCGCGCCCGAGTGCTTCACGGTAACCGCGGTGAAGGCCGTCGGATCGGCGACGGTCTTCTCGCCTTCCTTTTTGCTCTCGCGCACGAGGATGCATCCCTCGCGAAGGTCCCACACGCCGGGGTCCGCTGCCGACGCTAGCGCGAGCGCGAACAGATACCGACGCAAGGCGAGGGTCTTGTCGGCGTCGATCTCGAGGGCACCGGCATCGTTCACGGGCTTGAAGGTCGCGAGTGCGCGCACGCCCGACAGCGCGATGATGGTGGTGCGCTCGATGGGACCGAAGGCGATCACACCGCCAGGAGACTCCGGCGCCGGGACGTCCGTCATGCCGAGCTGTGACGCCGGGTTCTTGCTCTCCGGATTGTCCTGCGCCGCCTCCTTCGCCCCCTGGAGGATCTGCTCCAGCTCCTGGCTCACTTCGGGATCGATGCTCGACCAGTACTGGCTGCGCTTCGTGACCTTCTGCACGTTGAAGGCGACGATCTCGCTGCGGATGAGCCTGCGCGCCTTGGACTTGGTCGACTTCTTCGTGGCCGAGTCGCGGCTGTCCCAGTGCCCGAACACGAGAGAGGTCGGCGCGAGCTTCGCGAGCGGAGCGGCGTCGCCCTTCACGTAGGCTTGGAGCGCCGCCTCGAACGGTTCGAAGCCGTCCTTGTCACCGTTCTTGCTGTAGCGAACGACGGCATCGCCCACGCGGTGGCCGACCTCGAGCAGGTCGATCGATCCTTGGCCGACGCGGCTGCCCGAGATGGTGACCTTCGGGATCGATGTCCCTGAGTACTTGAGCAGCCGGGCCTCGAGCCGGTTCGCCTGCGACGGGACCGAGTCGACGATGCACCGGTTCGCGATCATGCCCGCCTTCGCGGCCTCCTCGGGCGTCCTTCGCTCCTCGTCGCGTGGGGCGAACCAGTCGATGTGGTAGTCGCTCTTGCCACGGCCGCTGGCCGCAAAGGTCGGCGGGAAGAACACACCGCCCGCGCCCTGTACCGGGCGGAGGCGCTCGCGGATGACGATGGCGGCGACATCTGCATCGTC
>CAZYSW010000762.1:0-2562 GCA_964650105.1 uncultured Nannocystaceae bacterium | reverse complement strand
GGGTCGTCCGTGGCCGGAGCGGGCGTAGAAGACCTCCAGCAGCACCAGCTTGATGCCCACGTCCGCGGCCGCGTGCACCACCTGCCACGACAGCTCGTTGGGATCGTCGTAGGGCTGCCCGTCGGGTCGATGATGCAGGTAGTGGAACTCGCCGACGCAAGTGATGCCGCTGGCGAGCATCTCGGAGAAACAACGCCGCGTGATTGCGTAGACCTGCTCGGGATCGACGGCGTTGGCGACCTCGTACATCGCTTCGCGCCAGCTCCAGAAGCTGGAGGGATCCTTTTCGGCGCGCCGGTGCGTCGCGCCTCGGATCGCGCGCTGGAACGCGTGGCTGTGCGCGTTCACGAACCCGGGGACGACGAGCACCGCACCGAGATCGTGCACCAGCCCCTCGGGGGGTGGGAGCGCCGCCCGCGGTCCGACGCGCAGGATCTCGCCCTTGCCGTCGACGTCGATCCGGACGTCCTCGACCAGGGCGCCCTCGACCACGCCGGCCCGAGCCAGGTAGGAGAGGCCACGAGGCGGGAGCGTGCCGGCCATCGGCTCAACCTCCGTGCACGTACAGGCGGCGGGTCTCGAAGTCGATGGTGAACGGCTTTTGGTCCAAGACGCCCATCCCGAGCATGCCGTCGAGCCGGAAACCGTCGTTGGTCTGGCGCGCCTCGAAGTAGCCGAACGCGGAGGTGGCGTCCTTCACCGTCAGCACGCCGGGGATCTCGAACGTCTCGACCTTCACCATGGGCGCCTCGTTCGCGCGCAACGGAGGGGTGCCGATACCCGCGTATGCGTAGGCCTGCTGGTTGGCGGTCATGTCCGCGCCCCGCATGCCGGTGTTGACCAGGTAGATCCCTTCGGCGCCGTTCATGCGCCCGAGGACGTACAGGTAGTGCGTCTCGTGCAGCCACAAGGGGGCGCCGGGACCCTTGCGCCGAGCTTCCCGGTCCTTGCGGCACCGTCCTCCGCCGGCGACCAGCACGACTTCCCCGGCCGGAGCGTCGACGGTGACCTGGAAGTCTCGAAGCGCGCCGATGCCCAGGACGGCGCCGACCCGCGCCGCGTCCTCGCCCGCCATGTCGGCGATCTCCTGGTCGCCGTACACGTTCACCGGGACGTTGTGCAAGGTGAGCGCACCGGCCTTCACGCTGTCGACCTGCCCGTGCCCGATCTGCGGGGCGTTGGGACCCATGCTGGAGCGCGCGCGAACGTTGACCTGGAGCGCCTTGGCGAGCTTCTCGGTGAGGATGACGTCGGCCGCGCCCGTGTCGAGGATGGCCGCGGTTTCCTGGTCGCCGATCCGGATCGGAACGACGACCAGGGGGCCTTTGCTCGCCATCGGAAGCCGAACCACGCAAGCGTTGCCCTCCAGCTCGGCCCCCAGCGGCTTGCCCACGAAGCTGCGATAGTGGCCCGCGAGGACCGGGTTGCCCGCGAGATCCAAGGACTTGGCCAGCGAGGCGTATGCGCGCGTGCGGTGGCTGATCCACGCTTCTTGGCGCGCCAGCACCTCGGGCTTCACGCCGGCCTTTTTGGCGCGGGCGATGGTCTTCCGCGCCGCGTCCAGATCGTCCATCATCACCTGCACGCGGGCCAGCGTGAACAGGGCCTCGGGCTCACGAGGCTCGAGCGCGAGCGTGGCCTGCAAGGCCGTGAGTGCTTCCTCGAAGTGTCCGGCTACGAAGGCCAGGCGGGCCCACTCCATTTGCGATGCCGCGTCCTTCGGCTCCGCCTTCGCGGCCGCGGCGGCCTTGTCGAGCTCGTCCAGCAGGGGGTCGGGGACCGGCTCGGGATCGGGGAGCTCGGGGACCGCGAACTTGGCCTCATCGACCGGCTCGTGGTGCACGCGCTGGGTGATGAAGTCGAGCACTTGCTTGCGCTCGCCGAACTGGTTCGAGACGCGCACCAGGTGCGGGACGAGGACACCGTCGACCGGTCTGTAGTCCTCGTAGCGGATCACCTGCATGGTGGCGTCGTCCCCCTCGCCCTCGCTGACCAGCTCCTCGCGCAAGAGTCCGGTCTCGCGGTCGAACCAAAGCTGCTTGGTCGGCCCTTCGGCGATCCGCCAGCCAATTCCGTCCAGGACGATCACGTGGCCCTCGCTGTCCTCGCGCCGCGAGCCCAGCAAAGCCGCTTCGACGCCCCGCGCGTCCACGTCGAAGTACCAGTGCAAGAGTGCATCTTCTCGCGACAACGCGAGCTCGTCGGGCGCGTCGATGCGCAGGGTCGTCCCGCCGTGCAGCGTCCAACCGATCTCGCCGTCGAATCCGCGCTCCTCGACCAGATCGCCGACGACGGTGCGCCGATAGAGCTTGCCGTCGGCCGTGCTCTGCAAGAAGAACGATCCCGTCTGTTCCTCGCGGATGCAGGTCTCGTCGTTCGGGGGGCAGCCCTCCTCGGCGTGGAAGACCACCCTGGCCTCGACCGTGCGGCTCCGGAGCGTCCGCAGCTTGGCCTCTCCGCCGATGGCTCGAACGTGGTGGTCGAGCACCTCGGCGACCGTGGTCGGAGCGGTCGCCTTGCCCCCGGGCTCCTCGGGGAAATCCTCCGGAATCTTGAGGCAAC
>CAZYSW010000761.1:0-2563 GCA_964650105.1 uncultured Nannocystaceae bacterium | reverse complement strand
GCAGTCGGTCGGCTCCTGCTCGGCGAGCTGTCGGACTGGGCAGAGTTCTTGGCTCCGGACACGACGGACTTCGCGTCGATGCCCCGACGGCGGTTGAGAGCGCTGCACACCGATGCCCGTCGTCGCCTCGACCAGGAAATCCAAGGGTTCTGCAACGAGAACTTCGATGGCATGACCATGGAGACCCTCAGCCGCCTCTTCGAGGCCATCAAGGCCCGCCGCGGGCTTGAGCAACCGCGGATCGACTTTGAATCGAGTTTCGCGCCGTTCAAGCGACAGGTCGTGGCAGGCGCACCAATGCACGCTACCGTGGTGATCAGTCTGTGGGGCCTCCAGTTTTGGGTCCCCGAAGCGGACCTCGCCTCGGACCTTGCGGTTGCGCTCGGCGACGCGAACTCAGCGATGCAAGCCCTTGGCCCCCACTACGAGGCCAGAAGCCACGCAAGGCTGAGCGGACACCGCAGCGAGATTCGTATCCATCTGCGCCGAAGCCTATCCGCTTCTCGGAGTGGGCTGCTGGCCGCGTTCAACCTGGTCGAGTGCTACACGAACTCCCTGGCGTGGGAGTATCTCCGAACCGGGTCGGCGGTCGCTTCGTTGTCGAGCCGTCGGCGCAGATTGCTGGAGGACGCGAGCGGTACGACTCTTCGCGACAAGTTGTTCAAGTATCCCGAGATCATCGCTGAACAGCCTTTGCCGGATGACGCGCGGAAGATCGCCGAGGCGCTGCTGGACGTGATGAAACCCTTCCGCGACTCCCTCGTTCATCCGAGCCCGTTCGAGGCTCCAGAGAAATTTGGCGGATACGACAAGCTGCGAAACCTCTATCGCATCGACATCAGCACCCTTTGGGCTGCCGCGCATCTAGCGGTCGACGTGATCGAAAAGATCCAAGCTCATCTTGGCAGTGTCGTCTCCCTCAGCACGCCGTGGCTGGCGGACCTACGGGACGCCTTGGAGCAGCACAAGGTGCCGACCCCACCGGACCACCGTGGCTCACGCTGGTGGTGAAGGGCTGCGGTCGTCGATCCTCCACGCCCGGACCCACGACCACACACCCGAGGTACCGGTTCTAATGGCGGTGAACCGGGACTGAGCGTGACGGGGTACGGCGCAGGACCACTCCTTCCCGTGCTGGGCTCAAAGAGGGGTGCCGTCAGGGTGCCGCGACTCTGCACCGGAGGGCGGATCTGGACGGATCTCAGCGGGTCGCGGCGGAGGGCAGGAATCCTGTGTTTTCGGGGCCTTGGCGGCCAACCTCGCGCAACCGTTGTGGTTTCTCGGGGCCCCGTCTCAAAGGTTCGATTCCTGTGCACCTCCGCCACTTGCTCGCTCGCTCGCGCACATCCTGTGTCGACGACACCTGCTCATCGCGGCGCGCGTGCCCAAGGTCGATGTCTTGCGCGAACGGACGGTCGAGCGTGGTCGAGCTCGGGTAGGTGTTCGAGGACTGGCTGCAGGGCAGGTCCTCGCGCACCGGTGGTTACCCCTGGGCCGCAGGTACGAATGCGACCCGCTTGGGTGCCTCGCCGACCTCCGCTTTGGCCATGGACGCGAGGCGTCCTTCGGGGGACACCGCGACGAGCTCGATGGTCCCGTCTCCGATGTTGCTGACCAGAACACGAGCTCCGTCTCCCTCGACACCAGGGATTCTCTCGATGCAGCAAGGCTGCGAGACCTCGAAGAGGCGGTCGAGCAGCTCCCCTGACCGCACGTCGACGGCGTCGACGTAGCCGCGACCCTCGTTCGCGGCAAGCACGATTGTAGAGCCGACTGCCTCCACGCCGTGATAGGTGACCTCTTTCGGATCGCGGTCCTCGGCTGGCGGTTCCAGGGCCAGGAGTCGGACGACGTTGCCGGATTTCGCCTCCATCTCGAACAGCCCGTCGACCCAGAACGACCCGAAGTAGATGTACGCCTCGTCTGGAGAGAACGTGAGGCTGCGCGGGTTGACGTTGAGCTGATGGAAAGCCAGCAACTCGCGAGCCATGGGGTCGACGATTGCGATGCCGGTGATCTTCTTGCAGGTGACGTAGACGTTCTTGCCCGATGGCCCGTACTTGACCACGTGTGGCGCGCTCGCCCCCTTCACCCGAAACGCCTCCTTGCGGGTCTCGATCTCGATGCCGATGACCGAATCGCTGTGGTAGTTCGCGTCCAGGACGTGTTTCCCGTCGGGTGTGAGGACCAGATGGTCGTGATGCATGTCGCCGATCACCACCTCCGCTTCGGGCACGAGATCCGGCACCGACAGAAACACCAGTTTGCCCTCTCCCTCCACCCCGACGACGGCAGTGCCTCCGTCGATCGAGACGACCGCCGCGTACGGATCGGGATTGACATCCACGGTCTTGGACGTACGCATGCTCCGAATGTCGACCATGGACACGGAGCCTCCCTTGGAGTTGACCACGAGGACCTGCGCCGGAGCGTCTGCAGACCAGGCGAGCTCGGCGAAATTGGGAGCGAACGCCGGACGCTCGTCGCGCATGGGCGCCGGCTTCTCGTGCGTTTAAGAGGTTTCATCTGGGAAAAGCAGCAGGGGGGGAAGTATCGAGGCGTC
>CAZYSW010000760.1:1289-2565 GCA_964650105.1 uncultured Nannocystaceae bacterium | reverse complement strand
TCGCTCGAAGTCGCCGCAGCCGACGAACGCCTCGAGCTCGTCCTTCACGAACGCACCAAGAGCGCCAACGGCAGCGCGGTCGGGGGCTCGGGCAGGCCGATGGCCTCAGTGGGGGCGCGGTGACCTTCACGGATCGGTGCACCCACTTCGGCGACCGGCGCGAGCTCGACGACCGGCTCGTCCGCCTCGGCGGAGGACGCTACCTCGGTCTGTGCACACCCGGAGGTGATCAGTACCAACGCCAGTGTTCGAAGCACACGCATAGTTCGCGGGTCCTTCCCATGCAAGGCTCGGGCCGGCGCGGGAGAAGGCTCGAGCTCGCCCGAGGTGCTCGCGCAACTCGCGATTTGTCCAAGCGTCGCGAGCGGGGTCGTGCCGATGACATCGTGTCGGCCGAAGCCCCCCCCGACATCGACCGACCGTTCGCTACACGCGCTCGAGCATGCCGGCGATGTGGCGACTCGCTGCGCGTCCTTTCGCGTGCAAGAGCCGCGGGGTCTGCCCGTCGTGCATGGGGCGTCGCATGGGCGAGACGGCGGCGCTGCTGGTCGACCATCGACTGCCAGCCGTACCCGACGCTTCCTCGAAGCCTAACACGAACGCCACGGCGAACTGCCCCCCGAAGCGCGCAAGAGCTGGGGCGCCCCCAAGACCGATCCGAGCCCGCCCTTGTTCGAGGACGCTTGACCGCGAGTTCGCTCGTTACCATCGGCCCTTCGCGTCAGTCGCGGAGGTGCGATGCGCTCGATTGACGTATGAGACCCAGCTCGCACCCGCGCGTCTGATCTGAGGCGGTCTTCCCCGCGGGTAGCACTGAGACTACCGCACTGCCACACAGAACACCACATCGGTGCGAAGAGGTAGTTCTAGTTCTGTGCATTACCACATCGGCTCCGTGGAGTCGGCGACCGCGTTGGTTCATCCAATGGTGACTTGGCAGCAACCGATCCCAGCCTTCGCCTGCCGGTGAGCCGGTTCGGCTGCCGCGGGCTCTCCTGCAGTGATTCGGTTGTGAGCCATCTCACCTCGTCTCATCTCATCTCATCTCATCTTGCAAATGCTACGATGCATGGGTTACAAAACCAATATCCGCCTATTGCGGACAAGGAGGAACTGTGCAATTCTTCAAGAAGAAGCAAATCTCTCTTCGGATGTCGTTTCTGACTGCAGCCCTCGCAGGACTGGCTAGCGCGGGATTTTTGGCGACCCAGAAGAACGAGGCGCAAGCCGCGGGACCATGCTCGATCTGCTCGGGCGGGGCCTGTAAGCCGTCAGC
>CAZYSW010000760.1:0-1279 GCA_964650105.1 uncultured Nannocystaceae bacterium | reverse complement strand
ACTGTCTACGCCCCGTTGCTATTGGATCAACGATTACTGCTTCAACAATGCCCACTGCCAGGCGATCATTCCGCCCGGATAACTGTTTCGTTGTTCGCCGGAGCAGTTGTCCGACGACTTTCACAACGTCCGTTGGACTGCGAGGCGGTGCACGAAGTTCACGGCGGCAGCTGGGTCCGCGCGCACCGCCGAGTAGCCGCGGGGGGTTTGACACGGCAGTCGCCGTAGCGGGGTTGTCATGAAACGGATCGTCGTTGCGCTTGGTGCAGCAGTCGGAATTTTTGTTTTTCTGGTGGTCGTCTCGTTAACGGTTGGCAGGCCCCCATCCAGGAGCCCGACGGCTGGGGAGCAGTCCCACTCGGAAGTCGCAGGCGAATCTGTGCAACCTGAAGCAGCTGCCTCCATCGCGACCAGAAGAGCCGATCCTGCGGGGATACCGGTTATAGTGCGAGAACCGAGCGAGGACCCGCAGTTGCTAGAGAAGCTCGCTGACGAAGCCGAGGACATCTTCGGCTTGCAACTGGCGGAGCCCGATATGTATGCAGGTTATGTCGGCTGGTCTTCGGGATACGCCGATGACAGTGAGTTCGGAGAGCACGTCAGGCAATGTGTAAGAGAGTGGGAGGGGGAGCAGACAGCGCCGTGTCTATGGGAACGCGACATAGTGCTCAAGCGCACCGGTTCCGGCATGGGAAAAGTCGTGTTCGCCCGTGTGCGACCTCGGGGTGACCACGGATGGACATCGGCGTGCCGAGCGGTCGTGACGTGTCTGCAGGACGCATGGAAGGGTAGACTCGGCCCCATGCCAGACACAACGGATGAGTACTTCGCCTTCACGACTGATTCGAACCCCCCGCTTCTCGCTTCTGGTCACAAAGGCCAACAAGCTCTCGATGTGTACGAGGCGGGAGTTCTCGAGCTCGAGGAAGCCATCGCTGCGATGGATCTGCCTCCAGATCACCCCGACTATGCCGCTCAAGAGCACAACCGGCGACTGTACTCATCCATGCTCGAGCACGCCCGCCAGATGCTCGACGACAGATAGAGCAAGAGGAAGGCGATGCGACTGTTTGTGTTTCTTGGGATGATAGCACTGGGCATCACCCTCGGTTTTGGCGCGGTCGAGACTGGTCATGCGCTTGCGTCTCTTCACCGGCGCGTACCTGAAGAGTGGATTCGGGTGTACATATCTTCGAGCTGTCCGTTCAGCCAGACCGCGCTAGACCTCAAGTAAGCGCCGCGGCGAGAGACGCTGTCGAAGTTTGATCCAGAGGAAGCC
>CAZYSW010000759.1:0-2571 GCA_964650105.1 uncultured Nannocystaceae bacterium | reverse complement strand
GGTCGTGCACGCGCCCCTCGAGCTGGACCACCCGCGTATCGACGTCGGCCGCGTACTGCCGCGCCTCCGCCAGATCGGAACGCGTCAGCAGGCGGGCCTCGAAGGCCACACGCGTCTGCTCCACGAGGTCGTGGGCCAAATCGAGCTCCTCGCGGGCGAGGTCGAGCTCCTGCTCGGCGACGCGCAGCTCGAGCCACGCCCGCGCGGCGTGCAGGCGCTGCGACAGCGCCTCGCGGCGAACGTCGGCCGAAAGCGCGCGCGTCTCCGCCTGCATGGCCTGCCGCCGGGCCCGACCTGGACGGCGAAGGTTCCACGACTGGGTGATCTGACCCTGCACGGCGAAGCCACGATCGGTGTCGGGAAACAACCGGGCCCCCGGCTGGATCGTGATCTCCGGGTTGCGCGTCGTCAGCGGGACTCGTCGATCGGCGACCTCGCGGTCGTGCAGGGTGTCTCGACGCCTGCGCATCGCCGGCGTGTCGAGCGACAGCCGAAGCGCGTCGTCGAAGGTGAGCGTCGACGTCTCCCCGAAATGCGTCGAGTGTTCGTGTCGGTCGGCGGGTTGGTCCGCGAGGGCCAGCGCGAGGACGAAGGCGAGCGGAAGGCCGGTCACGCAGGCATAGCTACTACAACCGCGCGGCGGAGAGCGAGGGGAGCCGCCGCCGTCTCCGCTCCTGCAATCGCATTGCCACAGCTCGTCCCGGTTCGGGCGTCTGGACCCCCGCTCGCGCGACATCCAGGTCGATCGCCGCGAGCGGATCCCTTCATCGCCGATACCGCATTCGCAATCGAACGGCGAAATCGAAGACCGCGCTCGTGCGATCCGGAGCGCGAGGCCGAGACCGCCACGGGTGTCACGCCCGGGCGCTCGACGACCAAAATCGATCGGCCGAACGCGCTCGTCGACCGATGCCCAGGCGATCGCGACGACGCGAACGAACGACTCCGGTCGGAGATTGACCCCGCGAACCTCGAGATGGCACTCTGTCGACGAAGCGGGAGCGCTCGCCCGCGGTGGATGGAGGTGCCCGGATGCCCAGGCTCATCGTTTGTCCCGCTTGTTCGGTGCACGTCAAACACGACGAGCCGATCTGCCCGCACTGCGGACACACCATCGATCCCGATGCCGACTTCGGTCGCGCTGCCGGTGCGGTGCTGCTCGGGCTGACGCTCGTGGGGTGTCCCGCCGAGGACAAGCACGAGGCGGAGGTGAGCGGCCTGGCGTACGGAAGCGCCGAGATCGGCGAGGTGACCGGTGACGACGACACGTCCGGCACGACGGGCACGTCCGGCAGTTCCACCACCGAGACCACCGACTCCGAGTCTGGAGCGAGCACCGGCACGAGCCGCGGCAGCACGACCGGCTCGGATGGCCGCGGAACCGATCCCGACACCGACAGCGACACCGAGACGACCACGGGCGCGGACACGACCACCGGACGCTGACCACGGTCGAGCTATTTTCGGCGGTTCTTTTCGTCGATGCCGCTCAGGCCGTGGCGGCGGGCCAGGACGCCGGCGACGTCCTGCAGGTGCAGGCCGCGGGCGCCGAGGGCCACCAGCGCGTGGAACAGAAGGTCAGCGGCCTCGTTGGCCACGCGCTCGTCGGTCTCGCGCTCGAGCGCGGTGCACAGCTCTTCGGCTTCCTCGCGGATCTTGGCGGAGATCGTCGGCACGCCGCCCTCGAGGAGGCTGCGCACGTAGCTCTTGCCGGTGGGGCTGGTGATCCCACGACCCGCCTTGCGCTCTTCGATGGTGTCGAACACCTCGGAGAAGGTCCGATCGGCGCCGGGCGGAGGACCCGCGTCTTCGCGCGTTTCTCCCTGGTCGTCGATGCGCCGGAAAAAGCAGCTCGGCTTGCCGGTGTGGCAGGTGGGTCCCACCGGATGGGCGCGCACCAGCAGGGCGTCGCCGTCACAGTCCACGCGGATCGATCGCAGATGAAGGGTGTGTCCGCTCGTCTCGCCCTTCTCCCACAGGGCCTGACGACTGCGACTCCAAAACGTGACGCGACCGCGCTGCAACGTCCGGCCCAGGGCTTCCTCGTTCATGTAGCCGACCATCAGGACGCGCTCGGTGGCGTCGTCCTGCACCACGGCCACCACCAAGCCGTCGGCGTCGGGGCGCAGCGCCGACCACAGACCGCGCGGGTCGATCCCCATCAGACCATCGCCGCCGGTCGTGGCGCCTCCGGAGGCCGGACCGGGATGTCGTGCTCGAGCAGGAATTTCTTGGCCTGCCCGATGGTGTACAGCCCAAAATGGAAGATCGATGCGGCCAGGGCACCGTCGGCCTCGCCCAGTCCCGTGGCCAGCCCTTCGCGCAGGTGCTCCAGCGATCCGACTCCGCCGCTGGCGATCACGGGAACGGCCACGCGGCGCGACACCTCGCGCGTGATCCACAGGTCGTAGCCGTCGCGCGTTCCGTCGCGATCCATGCTGGTGAGCAGGATCTCGCCGACGCCCAGATCCGCGAGCTGCTCGCACCAGTGGATCGCGTCCAGACCGGTCGACCGCATCCCTCCGTGGATCACCACCTCGTAGAGCGGCTCGGGATCCGACGGTCGCGGGG
>CAZYSW010000758.1:1877-2576 GCA_964650105.1 uncultured Nannocystaceae bacterium | reverse complement strand
CCGACTGGTTCTTCGTCGCGGGCTCACGTCACGCTACGCAACGGGGGGGCAACTCCGCGAGATCGGCGATGCGGACTCGTGCGAATGTTCCGGAGAGGCCATCGCATCATGGGCGTCATCGGAGGGAAACGGAGCTCATGACGAGAACGTGTCGGCGCAGGTGGATCTACGATTGCAGGCGGCGCCACGCCGCGCGCGGTCACGATCGATCCCGCCGGGAGATTCGCGAGTGGTCGACCTCGTCGGAGACGATGGGACGGTGCATTGGAACTCCCGCGATCCGCAGGTCGGAAAGAGCGTTCCCTTCGCGACGTCGGCGTCCCTGCGTGCAATCGATCTGACGCCAAAGTCCTCTCGGACGCGAACGCCACCCACGATTTCGGTTCAAGCGGCCGCGTACTCGATTGGCCGTTCGCAAGCGCGACCGACCGGCCGGAGCTCCTGCAGCCCGGCCCCCGCATGACCGTTCTTACGTCCGCTTCGGGTCCCGGCCGCGCTCGACATCTCGCGAGCGCCCGCGTGACTTCCTCGCGGAAAAAGCCGAGCGCCTTCAGTCCCGCCTCCACATCGCGGTAGACCCATGGGTCCACCGGCAAGCACCGAACGCTCGCCTTCGGTCCCTGGCCGCCCCCACGTGGGGGACCTTGCTCCGACGAGTCCTTGCCGAGGCCAGCCTCGGATGCCCCACGTGGGGGAGGC
>CAZYSW010000758.1:0-1777 GCA_964650105.1 uncultured Nannocystaceae bacterium | reverse complement strand
CCTGGACGTTCGCGAGGTCGGTGCATCCACGTGGGGAAGGTTGCTCCGACGAGTCCTTGCCGAGGCCAGCCTCGGATGCCCCACGTGGGGGAGGCTCGCCGGCCGTTTTCACCTGGACGTTCGCGAGGTCGGTGCATCCACGTGGGGAAGGTTGCTCCGACGAGTCTGGCAGGGTCACTGGGGCGAGCACGTTTTTCTCGGCGCGGACCGCCAGGAACTCGTGCGCGTCTCGGATCGTCCGGGCCACGTCCGACGAGCTCGACCGCGATGAACGGCCGCTGGAGTCGACGACGACACCGACGTCCAGTCGAGAATCCCGTAGCCGAGCTCGACGAGGCGGGTTTGTTTCCACGCTTGCGGCCTGGGTGTGTCGATCTCGAAGACGAGCGGGCGTGGGGCCAGCGCGGGCCGGCGTTGGGCAAGGGCGTCGAGGCCGGCAGCGAGCAGGACGTCCTGGGTAACGTCGCGCTCGATCTCCTCTTCGAGGAGGTCTTCGACCAAGCGAGCACGGGCCACGATGCATGCACGGAACGGTCGCTCGAAGGGCCTTCGTCCCGTCGCGGGCGTCGTCCTGGTCGGGATTCACCAGGTGGAGACCCATGCGATCCTCGAGCACGTGGGAAGGCGCGGCGGCGAGCACATTGACGGCGCGTCCCAGGGTGACGCAGACCGCCGAGCGGTCGGGCGCGGGAGCCCTTGACGACGTGCCCTTGGAGATCGATGATCTGCCGCTCAGCGACCTCGAAGAGGTTGAGGCGGCGCTATTGGCGGCCGTTGCCGAGACCAGCTTCGTCGTGGACTCGAAGCGTCAAGACGTCACCGGCGGCTGGCAGAACCTTGTCCACTGATATGAGATGCAATGAGACGCATCACGTCCCACGACCAGCCGGCAGCGGCAGCCTTCGCGCTCGTGTTGCTCGCGTCCTGCAACCCGAAGGTCGAGAGCGCGGACGAGGAGGCAGAGCGCCTGTGTGACGCGTTCTGCGACCTTACCGTCAGCTGCGGGCTCCCTGACCCGGACAGTGGGTCGTGCTTCGACGTGTGCTTGGAGGACCCAGGTTGGGGAGTTGCTGACGGCCTCTGCCGCGAGGATAAGATCGCGTATATCTCCTGCACCAACGCCTTGACGTGCGGCCAGCTCGCGGACGATAGCGCCCACAGCCAGGTTCCCCAGGATGAGCGGCCCTGTTACGCACCCCGCAGAGAGTTCTCGCTCTGCCTGGCGAACGCCGGCAAGTAGGCTCGAGAATCCCGGCCGGCACGGCGGAGGCGGAAGATCGCAAGCGGCCGCCCAAGACCCGGCGCGGCCGCGTGCTCGATCACCGACCGTGTCGGTCAGCTCTCTCGATACTCCTCGACCCGCCGGATCCATCCCCTGGCCATGTCCTCGTCGGGAGCCTCGTGCGTCGCGGCCTCCAAGGGATGCTCGACGACCTGCACGCCGTGATCGAGCAGGTGCCCAGCGCGTAGGCTTTTCGTCTTCAGCGTGTCGTCACGCAGGAGCCAGTGCAAACGTTCTGGGAGAACGCGCGCGGCCTCCACGACGCGCTCGTGCCCTGGGTACTCATCCGCTTCCATCGGCGCGTCGAGGGCCTCGTGCAGCTCCTGAGCCTCCCACCCGTTGGTCGTGTCGCTGGGCAAACACGCAAGAGCCGCTCTACATCGTCGACCGAAGGGGCAGCCGTCCCTCCGCAGAGGGAGCGCCGGAGGCGGTCGACAAGGCCATCGCGCTGTGCCGCCGCGCCCCCCTGGAAATTGGGGACATCGCCGCCGCCCG
>CAZYSW010000757.1:0-2589 GCA_964650105.1 uncultured Nannocystaceae bacterium | reverse complement strand
GTACCTCCTGGCCATCCGACAGGTCGAGCTCGCGATCGCCGCGGCCGGTCCGAACTCGAGGATCGTCGGGTTCCTGTGGCACCAGGGTGAGGGGGACACCGGGCATTCGGGGTACGCCGACGACCTCGATGCTGTGATCATCGGGCTGCGCGAGCACTTCGATGTGCCGGGCGCGTGGTTCCTGGTGGGTCAGATGTCCCCCGCGGGCACGGCTCTGTCGCCAGGGCGCCAAGCCATCGACGCCGTCCACATCGACACCCCGCGCCGCAACTACCGCACAGCGTTCGCCCCCGTCCCCTACGGGCTGCACCGGCCCGGCGACACGACCCACTTCTCGGCTCAGGGTCACGCGGCCCTCGCGGCGTCCTACGCGGCCGCCATCCCTCTCGCTCAGGCGAACGTCACTGGCTTCGAGCCCACCCCCCCGTCCAACCTGCGCGCCGGCCACGGCCCCGTCGGGGCCCTCACCCTGGTCTGGGACCGCCCGCGGTGCAGGTTCACCGACTTCGTGGTCCAGCACCGTGCGGCCGGGGCCAGTGAGTGGACGACGGAGCCTCACGGGACGCTCGCGAACACCTCCACGATCACCGGCTACGGCAACGGCGCTCCACTCGAGGTGCGGGTCGCGACCGTCAACGAGGAGGGGATGTCGGGGTTCACCGAGACGGTGTCCCTGGCGACGTTGGACCTCCCAGAAGCCCTCTTCCCGGCAACCCCGTGGAGGGCGTATGGGTTCCGCCGCCTGACGGGCGCCGCCACCAACGCGGTGCGCGTGCGCAGGTCCAGCGACAACGCGGAGGCGGATATCTCCTTCACCGCGGACGGGCAGCTCGACGAGGATGCGCTGCGCGCGTTCTGCGGGTCTGGGGACGGATTCGTGCGCACGTGGCTCGGGCAGATCGGCGCGAGCCTGGGCGTGGCCACCGCCGCGTACCAGCCGAAGATCGTCAGCGGCGGGGTGGTCGTCAAGGACGGCGGCCGGCCGGGCATGCTCTTCGATGGAGTGGACGACTACCTGTTCACCACGTCGGGTGGCTTCACCGATGGGACTGGCGCGACGTTCGTGATCGTGTGCAGGTGGGACGTGACGGGCGGCGAGGAGTCCCCTCGCATCCTCTCGGAGCGCTCGAACACCGCCGCCGCCCCGATGTACACGTTCTACGCGACGGCGGACGGGACCGGGGGTTCGCAGTTCCGCAACGATGCCAGCGCGATCGCCACGGTCACATCGCCGGACGTGTGGGCGGACGGGGCGCTGCAGATCCTCGCATTCACGGACACCAAGGCCGCTGCAAGGTTCCTGCGTGGGGCACGGGTGATGGACCCGGCGGCCCGCGCGCAGTCCGGGACGCTGACGACCGACCGGTTCACCCTCGGGGCTTTGAACGGCAACGGCACAGTCACGAATCGGGCGAAGGTCACGATCTGCGAAGCCTACTTCTGGCGCGAGGCGCTCACCCCCGAGGATCTCACACCGCTGCTCGACAACATCCGAGCGCACTACAGCCTCTGACCCGACGTCGACGACCAGGGGCGCCATGCCGGAATCTGAGCCGACACCCACCCGCCCGGCGTACCCCGCTCAGCGCCCACCACACCCGACACCCCAGGGGGATGCCCGTATGTCTACTGAGCAGATTCTTCTCACCGCTGTGGGGGCGATCCTCGTCGCCGTCCTGAGCTTCGGCGGGGTCACCCTGGGGCACCTGTGGTCCCGTGTGCAGAACCTCGAGGACCAGGTGAAGAAAGCCAGATCGCAGAACCGCGGCCTGTGGCGGTACTGCCGGGACCTGCTCGACCTGTACTACAAGCACCGCACACCCGGCAGCCCGGACCCTGGTCCACTGCCGGACGTGGACTGAGGGGGGCGCCATGTCTGGTCCTGCACATCCCGGTACGTGGGTGTGGCCCGTCGACAGCGTGACCGTTACGTCCAGGTTCGGGATGCGCACGCACCCGGTGTTCGGGGACAGGCGGATGCACACCGGCACCGACTACCGGGCACCGACCGGGACGCCCGTGTACGCGGTCGCCGCGGGGAGGGTGTCGCGGTCGGCGTTCGACCCTGCGGTCGGCAACCACGTGCGCATCGTCCACGCCGATGGGCGCACGTCCCGCTACTACCACCTGTCTCGCCGCCGCGTCAGCGTCGGGGACCAGGTGAGGGCGGGGCAGCGCATCGGTGACGCCGGGGCCACGGGCACCGTCACCGCCGCGCACCTGCACCTGGAGATCAGGACCGGTGGCGAACCCGGCACACCCATCGACCCGCACCTGTGGCTCACCCAGAACGTCCAGGAGGACGACATGCCTATCACTCGCGCTGACGCTGACCTCATCGTGGACCGGCTTCTCGCCCGCCGCATCGAGCACACCGCCGGCCAGAAGGCCGCATCGAACCGCGACTCGGCCACGATCGAGCGCATCCTCGGCGACACCAGCGCCGGTGGTTTCCGTGCGTGGAAGGACCTCCCGGCGTTGCGGGCCGAGCTCGCCGCGACCCGTGCCGCCCTGGTCGCGCTCGCCAAGAACACCGGCCTTGACGCCGCGCAGACCGAACGCATCATCCGGGCGGCCGTCGACAAGGCC
>CAZYSW010000756.1:1432-2620 GCA_964650105.1 uncultured Nannocystaceae bacterium | reverse complement strand
AGGGGCACGACCATACGGTCCTCGTCGATGCCGACTTCTTCGAGCTGCCGCCGCGCGACGGGGTGGTGTTGGAGAGCTCCGTCGACTTCGGCCACGCCCACGCCGTCGTGCTGACGCGAGAAGAGCTGGAGATCGTGGACGCGGGGGGGCGAATCATGAAGGAGAGCTCGACCGAGGACGGGCACAGCCATCTGTTCGACTTCACGCTCATCGAGGACCGCTGAGCGTTGGAAGCGAACGACCATCGGGAGATGGACCGCGCCAGCGACGGCGACGCCGGCGTGGGCGGTGGGGCGCGTCGACCGAGCGTGGGGCCACCTCGCCCCGGACCGGGGGAGCCGACGTGGGGTCTCCCCGTGCCGAAATGGGGCGCCGAGATCGCCGAAACGTCGCGCGCCCCGTGCCCCGTGGAGTGACAGCGCCGTTTTGCAGGGGTTAACTCCGCCCCGCTTTGCACGACATTCTCGAAGACGCGGACATCGATGCCACCGACGTCCTGCTCGTCGAGCGCAGCGACATCGATCGAGCCGGGCGATACGATCCGAGTTGGCTCTTGTGTACCGCCGACGAGCTTCGGGTGGTCCGGCTCGGCGAACCTCCGATCCTCCGATTGCGCATGGCCGACGTGCAGGCCTTCCGTTGCGACGGTCGCGTCGGGTCGGGGACCGTACAAGCGCTCGTCGACGGGCTGTGGGTGGACGTCATCCGCTACAGCAACCGGCGGGCGTTTCGTTTCGAGCGCGCGGTGGAACGGCTGGAGCGCCTGCGCCGAGGCGAGCCGATGGAGCAGCACGACCTGGCGGTCGCCGATCCCCTTCGCTGCCCCGAATGCGAGCTCATGCTGGGGTCCGCCGACGAGACTTGCCCCCGGTGCGTCGATCGGGGGGCGGTGCTGCTCCGCATGCTGCGGATGCTCGGTCCGTACCGACGACAGGCCGTCGCGATGATGGCCTTGCTGGCGATCGGAATCGGCCTGGATCTCGTCTCGCCCCAGCTCACCCGCTATCTGGTCGACGAGGTCCTTCCCGGGAGCACGGAACAACTGGCGCGAATTCGGGCCGATCCGTCCCTGTTCGAGCACCTCACGTGGGTGTTGGTGGGCGTGGTCGGAATCCTCGCCGTCGTGCAGACGCTGCGGATGGGCGTGAACATCCTCAACGGGCTTTTGAGCAGCTCGGTGGGCAGCAA
>CAZYSW010000756.1:0-1412 GCA_964650105.1 uncultured Nannocystaceae bacterium | reverse complement strand
GAGCAGCTCTCGGTGGACTACTACGACCGGCAACAGGTCGGTTCTCTGGTGGGCCGCGTGGCCTACGATACGGACGCCGTCCACGGTCTACTGGGACAGCTCACCGGGGGGTTCATCCTGCAGCTTTTGATGGTGATCGCCGTGCTGATCATGATGATCACCATCGATCCGATGCTGGCCATGCTGGCGCTGCTGCCGAGCCCCCTGATCATGGGCGCGACGGTGTTCTTCTGGCGCCGCGTCTATCCCCGCTACTACCGATTCTGGGACGCGGCCAGCAGGCAGGCCGGGGCGCTGACCGGCCTGCTGAGGGGCATTCGCGTGCTCAAGGTCTTCGGGCAAGAGCAGCGCGAGCTCGAGCGCTTCAACGGTGTTTCGGGCAAGCTCCGAGATTTTCGCAACTCGGTCGACGGGGCGATCTCCACCTTCAACGGGGGTGTGGGGGTGCTGTTCCAGCTCGGCGGGTGGTTCGTGTGGTTCGTCGGCGGCCGAGAGGTGTTGGCGGGGCGCCTGACGCTGGGCGACTTGATGGCGTTCTTCGGCTACATGTGGATGTTCTACGGTCCGCTGGCCGCGCTCCCCCAGATGGCGGGTTGGTTGACGCAGTTCGCGACGCAGACCCACCGCATCTTCGAGGTTCTCGACACGCCGGTGGCGATTCGGGAGCCGGCCGAGCCGGTGTCGATCGAGCCGTTCGTGGGCGACGTCGCCTTCGAGCGCGTGAGCTTCGCCTACGAGCGGCACTCGCCGGTGTTGCGAGACGTGGACTTTCGCCTTCGACCCGGTGAGATGGTGGGCATGGTGGGGCCCAGTGGGTCGGGCAAGACCACCATCGTGAATCTGTTGTGCAGGTTCTACGATCCCACCGAAGGCCGGATCACGTTCGACGGGGTCGACGCTCGGCGCATCGGCAAGGCGGACCTGCGAGAGAAGATCGCCGTCGTCCTGCAGGAGACCGTGCTCTTTCGCGGGAGCATCGGCGACAACATCGCCTACGGCCGCCCCGATGCCGAGCCGAGCCGGATCCTGGAGGTCGCGAAGGCGGCGCAGTGCCACGAGTTCGTGCTGCGGCATCCTCACGCGTACGACACCTGGCTGGGCGAGAACGGGTCGGGTCTGTCGGGTGGTGAACGGCAGCGACTGGGCATCGCGCGGGCGCTCTTGGCCGATCCGAGGATCCTGATCCTCGACGAGGCCACGAGCAACGTCGATCCCGAAGGAGAGGCGGCGATTCAGGCCGCGCTGGCTCGGCTGGTCGAGGGGCGGACCACCCTGGCCATCGCCCACCGGCTCAGCACCCTTCGCCGGGCCGACCGCATCATCGCGCTCGACGGCGGAGCGATCGTCGAGGAGGGGAGGCATCCGCGCGCCGGACACGTTGGCGCGTTACATTGCCGAGAAAGGCTCGATCT
>CAZYSW010000755.1:0-2631 GCA_964650105.1 uncultured Nannocystaceae bacterium | reverse complement strand
GCCCTCCTGGTCGATCAGCGCGCGCATGAGCTCGGCCACGGCGATGGCGGGGTGGGTGTCGTTGAGCTGGATCGCCACCTTGTCGGGGAAGGCGTCGAAGCTGGACTCCGCCTTCTTGTAGCGCCGGATGATGTCCGCGATCGCGCAGCACGAGAAGAAGTACTGCTGTTTGAGCCGCAGCTCGCGGCCCTCCGGAGACGTGTCGTTGGGGTAGAGGACCTTGGAGATGGTCTCGCTGTCCGCCTTGTCCTCCACGGCACGGCGATAGTCGCCGTCGTTGAACACCGAGAAGTTGAACTCCTTGGTCGCGCGCGCTCTCCACAGGCGGAGCGTGTTCACCGTGTCGTTGCCGTAGCCGGCCACGGGGGTGTCGTACGGAACCCCCAGGATCTTGCGCGTGTCGACCCACTTGGCCAGCAGGCGACCGTCCTCGGCGACCGTCTCCTCGACCCGGCCGTACATGTTCACGACGACGGTGTACTCGGGTCGCGGAACCTCCCAGGGGTTGCCGTAACGAAGCCAGGCGTCTCCACGCTCGACTTGCCAACCGTCCTGCAACTTCTGTTCGAAGATCCCGAACTCGTAACGGATGCCGTATCCGTGGCCGGGCAGGCCCAGCGTGGCCATGGAGTCGAGGAAGCACGCCGCGAGCCGGCCGAGGCCGCCGTTGCCGAGGCCGGGGTCGTTCTCCTCCTCCAAGACCGTGGAGAGATCGAGCCCGTAGGCCCCCAAGAGCTCCTTGGCGACGTCCCACAGGCCCAGGTTGATGAGGTTCATGCCCAGCGAGCGACCCATCAAGAACTCGGCCGAGAGGTAGTAGACGCGCTTGACGTTCTTCTCGTGGTAGGTGCGCTGGGTCCTCAGCCATCGTTGCACGAGACGATCGCGGACCGCGTGTGCGACCGCCTGGTACACGTCGAGCAGGTTCGCCGAGGCGGGATCCTTCATGCACGTGTAGTAGAGGTGGTCGAGCACCGCACGCTCGATCGTGGCGGGATGCATCCCCGTGCGGTCGTCTTCGACCACGACGTCTCGCCCGTCGTGCGGCATGGTGACGTCGCCGTCGCTCGTCTCGTCCGGCATGGGGCTGACCGATGAGCGGGGCTTTCGCGTTTCGTCGTTCACGGACGCAATGCTCCTTCGTGCGCTTACCGCGTCGCACTGCGGCGCGCGAGGGTTCACGCCACGGCTGGAGCTTCCCAAGGTACTCCGAAACTCGCCAGCCCCTCGCCCGCCCAGGGGCATCGAGGTCCGTTCACCGATACGGACGTCGGAGGCGTCCGCGTCGCGCGAGCACGGTCGGGTCTCGCGTCCGGGTTGCCGGCCGCACGACCGCGAGCCGGTCGGGTACGGCCCGCCGGCTCCGACGCGCGCCGCGGTGCGCGATCAATCGGCGGTGACGGTCGTCTCCAGCTCCAAGACCGAGAGGACTTGCTGCTCGAGGTCGGCCGGATCCATGGTCGCGAAGTCGATCCCGTCGAAGAAGAGATCGTAGGTCTTGGCCAGCGTCAGCTCCACCGGGAAGTACTCGCGACCGGTGATGGTCAGCGGTCCCCCACCGCGGATCGTCGACAGATCGAGGTACACCTCGACCGACGCCGCAACGTCGATCTCGAAGGGCACCATCTCCTCGCCACGCTTCGCGTAGCCATGGATGAGAACGGTGTTCCCGTCCATGAGGTCCGCCGAACGCGGTGCCGTTCCGCTCTCGGCGTCGAACGGACCGTACACGACGCTCAGCCCGCAGAACTGGCTCTGCGTCACCTCGACCCCCCCGATGGTGAACAGGTCCATGTCCTTGGCACGCAGGTCCTCGGCGATCGAGCCCCAGTAGAGATCGACCGGGACCGCCGCTCCGTCGCAGCGATGCAGCGTCAGCTCCTGGGTGGTGATGAACCCCTCGAGGAGCGTGATCGTCCACCCTTGGTCGTTTTCGAACACCCGAGCTTCGCCGTCGCCGCCGAAGTCGGGAATCGTCCCGTCTTGCGGCGATGCGTGATGGGTCAAGTACACGTGGATGCCGACCCGGTTGCCCTCGAGCTCTTCGATGGCGTCGACGAGGTCGCAGCCAGCGGCGCTGACGGAGGCGAGCAGACCGGCGGTGAGGGCGAGGCGGCGAAGCGAGCGAGCGGGGGACATCGAGTGCTCCATCAGTTCAGGCGTGGCCATTAATACAGATTACGTTTTCGCCATCAACAAAAATGCGGAAACCTTGAGCCGGAAACGGCCGGAATCCGAAGCGTCCCGAGGAGAGATCTCCCGAGCGACCGGCGCGGAACGAACATTTCTAAAATCCGAGGAAAACGATGCGATCCCGCCAACAGTCGAGCGCGGCCCTCCGGGGCGTCGTTTCGCAGGCGATCGAGGCGGATTGCCGCCCCGCTGGGCCCGGGCCCGGTTGACGCCTCCCTCGTCGTCCGGTAGCCGAGGGCTCCTCGCCATTGGCTCGCTCCGCTCATCGTCTCGCCCTTTGGGGACTGACCGCGCTGCTCGGGTGCCGGCCCCCGACCGTGGCCTCGGAAACCCCGGCTCCGCCTCCGGCCACGTCGGAGGACGCGGTTTCGCGCGATCCCCACTCCCTGGCTCGTCCCGACCAGGTGCGGGTGGTCCACGCCGGGTTCCGCTGGCGGG
>CAZYSW010000754.1:0-2632 GCA_964650105.1 uncultured Nannocystaceae bacterium | reverse complement strand
CCGCCATGGGCGGCGACGGGTCCGCGGCGCGGTGGCGTCGCAGTCAGCCACCTTTGCTCGCTGGCGACCTCCGCCACCTGTCCGAGGCCGGCCAGAAGGTCGTCGGGCGCATGATCTACCTCGCGCTGATGAAGGGATACCGGGACTACCGGGCGAGGATCGACGCTCGGTAGCGTGGGCGCCTTTCGTGCTCGACCGCGCCGCGTTCACAGCACGCAGGCGTTGAGGATACACCCCAACGCGCCGCAACACTCGTCGCTCGACTGACAACTCCCGGTCTGCTTGCACGGTTCGCAGTCGGAGTAGTCGAACAGACAGTTGGGGTAGCACTTCAACGTGCCGCCGCCGTAGTCGGGGTGCTTCGCACAGGTTTGACCGTTCAGGTCCGGACCGTCGCACTGCTCGTACTCCGCATTGACGACGCCGTCGCCGCACATGTTGATCGAGCAGCCGCTGGCATCGAGCGCGTCGCAGAACGGACCGCACGCGAGCTCGCCGGTTCCGAGGTGCTCGCTCGCGCAGGTCTTTCCGCGTAGGTCGGTGCCGTCGCAGACCTCGTCGCCTTCGGCGATGTCGTTGCCGCACGTCGCGGGGCCCGAGGTCGTCGACTCCGAGCTCGATTGCGTGTCGCCGGTCGACGCGGAGGTATCCTCGAGGCTCGTGGAGCCGTCGCTCGAGGCCACCGTCGCGGTCGGATCCGCACCCGTCGACGTGTGCGCAGATGTGCTCGCGGTGCTCTCCTCGCCCGACGCCGCTTCGGTCGTGATCCCCGTCACCGAGGGCAGGCACGCACCGTCGACGGGCTCGGAAACACACCCGTCGTTCGCCGCCTCGCAGACACTGCAGTACCGCCCGGTTCCGCGCTGCAGACAGGTCAGATCCCCGTCGATGTTTCCGCAATGCGAAGCGTTGGGCACGGTGCACCCTGCCGAGAGCACCAGCGCGAAGACGGCACGCCACGCCTTCATGCGCCCCCCCGGCCGGGTGCTCGAGGGGTTGTCGCCGCCCTGGAGGCAAGGGGTCGGTGACCGCTCCACCGCGACGAGGAGCATCGGCGCGGATCACCAATCCGACCCGCAGCGACCGTTTCCGAGACGGAGCCGGGGCGAACGGCCACGACGGAATACGAGCGCATGCAGGGCAGAGTATGCTAACGGCCGCCAAGCGGCGCAAGCGGGCCGGCGAACCGCTCGGGGGTGAGCGGGACCGGGCGCACACGAGGGAGGCCACGGCATCCGTGCACAGAACACCGACCCCCGAGGCGTTCCGAAAGGTTCCCGACGCGGATGACCTCGCGCCCGGGACACTGATCGGGGGTCGTTACAGGGTGCGGCGCTCGATCGGTCGCGGTGGTGCCGGCGTCGTGTACGAAGCCGAGCACGTCCGCGTCGAACGCCCGGTGGCGATCAAGCTCATGGACCGACGCGCGTCGCTCAACGAGACGGCGCGACGTCACTTCCAAAAAGAAGCGCGTGCGGCCAGCGCTGCCGGGCACCCGGGCATCGTCGAGATCTTCGACGCCGGTGAAACTCCCGACGGCCGCCCGTATCTGGTCATGGAGCTCTTGCGCGGGCAGTCGCTCGCCGACCTGCTCGAAAGCGGCGTCACGCTGTCGGTCGAGCGCGCGTGCACCATCGTGCGCGACGTGTCGCGAGCGCTCCAGGCCGCGCACGACGTAGGCGTCATTCATCGCGATCTCAAGCCCGAGAACATCTTTTTGGCCGAGACCAAGACGGGCGAGGTCGTCAAGGTGCTCGACTTCGGGATCGCCTTCGAAATCTCCGAGTCCGAACGGCGATTGACGGGTCCGGGGCTCGCGGTCGGAACGCCGGACTACATGGCCCCCGAGCAGTCCCGGGGCGCGCCGGGGGCCCCCGCGACCGACGTCTATGCGCTCGGTGTGATCCTCTACGAGATCCTGACCGGGGTGACGCCCTTTTCTCATTGCAGCGTGGTCGAGGTGATCACCAAGAAGCTGGTCGACCGCGCGCCGCCCATCGAGACCCACCGCTCCGACATCCCACCGCGACTCGAAGAACTGATCGAGGCGTGCCTGGAGATCGATCCGGACAAGCGCCCGCCGAGCGCCGCGGCCGTGGCCGATGCCCTCGATGCCATCTTGACCACGCCCGAGCCCGCACGCTCGGTCGTCGTGTCCCGGGCGTCGAGGCCCGTGCTCGTCGGTGCGGTGGCGGTGGGGGTCGTCGGGGTGCTGGGGTTGTCGACCTGGGCGCTGGGCACCCCGGGCGCGAGCGACCCGCCGTCCACCGCCGATGCGGTCGAGGCCTCGAAGACCGCGGTGGTCACCCCCGATCCGATGGAGCCCGTCGATGCGCCCCCGCTCCGACCCGAGCCCGCCGAGCCGCGAGGGCCCGATGCGGCACCCGTGCGCACGACGGCCACCGATCTCGCCGAGGCCCCCGAGCCCTCTGCCGACGAGCTGACTCCGAGCGTCGACGAGCCGGATCCCGCACCGACGCGGCCAGGCAAGGCGTCGGTCGAGCGCCATCGCACGGCGGAGTGCGGACGGACGCGAAAGCGCGCCGAGGAGGCCCGCGAGGCCCACGACTGGTCGTTGTTGCGGAGGCTCGCCGGACAGACGAGGTGCTGGCCGTCCAAGAACGAGCCCCAG
>CAZYSW010000753.1:0-2634 GCA_964650105.1 uncultured Nannocystaceae bacterium | reverse complement strand
GGAGCCGCAGCATCGGGACACGCGCGTTCTCCGGCCACGCCACGGAGGACTGCGGTGGCACCGTGATGATGGTGTCGCTCACGTTCGTCGTTCGAAGTTCCTTGTTCGCGTCCGACCCTTCGAGGGTGTGCGCGGTGCCCGCAACGGTGACGACCAATGGGGCAAGCAACGCGCCCAGGTCGATCCCCATCACGTCGCCGGGGCTCGCCACGACAGCTATCTCCTCGGCCGAGTTCGGGCCGGGGTACCCGCCGCCGGAAAAGTCGGGGGTCCCGGAGGACACCCATCGCACCATCTCGCCCGTGACCGAGTCGCGGGCCTGCATCAGGTATTGCGCCATGCGTCAGTCCGTGATCGTGGCGGTCTCCGCGACCCCAAAGAGCGTGTCCCCCGCGCCCCCGGTGCACTCGACCTGCACCTGGTATCGGCGGTTGCCCAGGAGCGACACCCGGGCCCCCTTCACGCGGTCTCCGTCGACCTTCTTAATCTGCACCTCTCCCGGAACCGGGGCCGCCGCCTGGACGTCCCACAGCCGAGCTCGCAGCGTGAGCGACACGTCGGACACGCATCCCACGACGTCGAGCTGCGCCATCGTCGACTTGGGGAGGTAATACTCCCCCATCACGTACCAGCCCGGACTCGACGCTACGGCGGGGACCACGCGCTTGGGCGCCACCCAGGCCGCGACAACTTCGAGGCTAGTGACTTTCTCGACGGCAAAGCCGCTCATCGCGATCTCCTTCCGTCTGCCGCTTGGCAGAGGTGTGATAGGTGGGCCGCTCAACCCTGGGGAGCACAGGGCGGGGCCCGGACGGGGAATCTGGCCGGCGGGTCAGGCCCGCGGAAAGGTTGGGGAAAGTCGGTTGTCGTTGACGCGGTCGTGGTAATTGGTCAACGATGGTCTCTCATGGAGAGCGCTGCCGTTTCCCAAGTCATCACCTGCCCAACATGCGGACGTGGCGTGTCGCCAGCTGCCGCGAGTTGTCCGGGGTGCGGACATCCGTTTCGCGCCGCCGCGCAGACCGTGGTTGTGCAGATGCCTCCCACTCGCAAGTGGAGCCCCGGCGTCGCCGCGTTGCTGTCGTTCTTCATCCCGGGCGCCGGCCAAATCTACAAGGGGCAGCCGATCAACGGGCTCGTGTGGCTGGGGCTCACGATCGCCGGCTACTTCATGCTTCTCGTGCCAGGGATGATCCTGCACCTGTTCTGCATTCTCGGTGCCGCGATGGGGGACCCGACGAAGTGAAACGAAGCGACCCCGCGACGTTGGCGCGTCCGGGGTCATGGTCCGAACTGAATAGGAGTCCGAACGATGAACACGATGACAAGCTCGAAGCTCGCTGCCAAGGTCGCGATCCTGACCCTGGTCGCATGTGGCCCGGTCGACACCGGAGACGGTGACCCGTCGGCAACCGGGGGTAGCGCTGGAGCCCCAGTCGCAACCGGAGGCGCCCCGAGTACGGGCGGCGTCGGCATGGGAGGAGCTCTTGGCGGTGCCGGCGGAGACGTCGACCCTGGCGCCGGTGGCGCGCCCTACGACCCGTCGCCGAAGTGCCCCGGAGGTTCCTACCTCAGCGGCGACACACACTGGCTCTACGTGGTCGACGTGTGGGGTCAGCACAGCGAGCGCATCCCGCCGGGAGAGTATTCCTGCGTTCCGGTGCTGCCGAAGGACCTGTGCGTCTACCGCGTGGATGGTGCCGACGGTGACCATCTCGCGGACAGCGCGTGGGCCTACCCGCAGAACCCGGCCACCTGCGACTAGGCGTTCAGGCGAACGATCGTCAGGCGTCCGGCGGCGCTCAGGGACGGAGTCCCGTCGCTTGCTGAGACGGTCAACCCGACCAGATCCGCGTCAGAGTCAACCACCTCGATGTGCACCGTGTCGCCGCAGTTCACGTAGACGGTGGCGGTCGATCCGGGGCGCGTCTCGGACGCGGCATAGGTCACCGCGCTACCTCCGCTGTTCACTGTGAGATCCAGGCTCACCGTCGGGTTGGACCCGGTGGAGCTGGTGAGCATCTTTGCCTTCCACGTGACCGCGTACTTTCCTACGGGGAGGCGCGCGCGGTTGCCGCCTGAGACCGTGATGCCGGTGTCGGCCGTAACAACGGTCAGGTTTTGCCACGCTCCGGTGGCGGAGGTCTCCACGGTGAAGTGGGCAGACAGCGCGGTCACCCGCGACTCGTCGAGGTGCTTTGCCCAGTCGCACAGCAACCCTAGCAGCCAATTGAACTTGCGCACGGGCGGCTTCTGGTTGAGCCACCAGCCATTGGCCTTCTCGCCGCTCGTCGGCTCGACGCGTGTCGCTTGTCCGTTCAGCGGACCCGCGTTGTAGTTCGCGCTCGTTGCCCATTCGGGCATGGTGCTTGGTCGTGCCATGGCTCAATCAGTACGTGTCGGCCCAGGCGCCGCCCGTGCCCGTGTCGGGGTCGTCGTCTCCGAATCCGCTCGCCGAGTCTTCCTCGGCGTCGTCACCCGCCGGGAACGAGAAGGCCTCTGCTTCCGGCTCCGTCGAGTAGTGGTATCCGAACCCAACTCCGCCGGCGCGCGCGAGGCGAAGCAGGTGCGCGATCGTTGCGGCGCGCTCGGCCTCAAAGGTCTCGATGATGATGCTCGCGGGGTACGTCTCCT
>CAZYSW010000752.1:0-2642 GCA_964650105.1 uncultured Nannocystaceae bacterium | reverse complement strand
CGGCCACGGTGACGGCGACCGACCCGGGAGGCGGGGGCAGCCAAACGGCCGACGACGACGGCGAGGGCTCCTCGGGCTCCGCCGACTCCGGAGAGATCAAGCTCGACGTCGGGCCGGGTCACGGCGACGACGGCGGCGACGACTCCAGCGGTTGCGAGAAAGTCGACTTCCTGTTCGTGGTCGACAACTCCGGGTCGATGCAAGACGAGCAGCAGAATCTGGTGGCGAGCTTCCCAGGGTTCATCGGCACCATCTCCGACACCTTGATGGCGCAGGACTACCACATCATGGTGGTGGACACGGACGCCGAGTCGCTGTCGTTCAGCAACATCACCTGCACGAACAACGTGTGCACCTGCCAGCCCGAGCCGCAGTGTTGCTACGCCATCTGCTCCAACAACGGACCCATCCAGATCAACCCGCCCCCGCAAGACTGCATGGGGATCTCCTGCGACGAGTTCGAGGTCCCCACCGGGTGCCCAGTGACGCTCGGCGCCGGAAAGGCCGAAGATCCGTTGGCGAACGACTGCGGGATCGAGGGCGGCAAGCGCTACATGGTGGACACGCAGCCCGATCTGGTGGGGACGTTCGAGTGCGCGGCGCTGGTCGGCGCCGGGGGTGACGGCAACGAGAAGCCCATGGAGGCGATGATGGAGGCCGTCACCACCCAGACACAGCCCGGCGCGTGCAACGACGGATTCTTGCGAGACGACGCGATCTTGGTCGTCACCTTCATCACCGACGAGGAGGACGACGGTTCGGTGGGGGATCCGGCCTTGTGGAAGCAGACGCTGGTCGACGCCAAGAACGGCAACGAAGAGGCGATCGTCGTGTTGGGTCTGTTGGGGGACACGGGCGTGCCCGGAGGCGTGTGCAACGGGCAGGCCGACGATGCGCCCAAGCTGCGCCAGTTCGCGGAGTCGTTCACGCGAGGCCAGTGGGCGAGCGTGTGCGAGCCGAGCTACAACGCCTTCTTCGAGGCTGCCGTGAGCGTCATCGACACCACCTGCGACGAATTCCAACCCGAAGGTTGAGCACCCATCACCGACCGAAGTTTCGCGAGCCGGGGCCCCAGCCCGATAGAAGGAACCCCCAACAGACCCCACGCCGGGCTGGGGCTCACGGTTCGCAGTTTACTTTGGTCTCCCGTCGGCCGCCACGACCGGGGCGCAGCAGGGCGCGCCAGTCCAGGCGGAGGCTGCGCTGGGCGAGCAGGCCGAGCACCGTGATCGTGCCGAGCTGGCACACGTACAGGTAGAAGGCGAACACGCTCCCCTCGTTGCGCACCGTGTCGGCGTCGACGAACAGGGCGAGTCCCAGGGCGACACCGGTCTGGAACACACCGAACTGCGCCGGCCCCCCGGGGACCAGAAGCGCGATGTTCATCACCGTCAAGAGGACCACGCTCTGCAACGCCGAGAGCTCGAGGCCGCAGCCGACGGCGAGCAGCCACATGCCCGCGGCGTTGACCGCCCAGTACGCGAGGCTCGCCAGCACGAATCCGAACAAGGGGCGCGGCGAGGGTAGGGCGGCGAGGCCCTCCGCGATTCCGCGGACGAGCTCCCCCAGCGAGCGCGCCAGTTTGGGGGAGACCCGAGCGACGACCGCGTCGGCGAACCGTCCGGCGGTCGCCGGACGAACGGCCATGGCAGCGAGCACGACCAGGGCGATCGCAAAGACGCCGACGACCCCCACCGTGGCGGCGTACAGGGGCTCGATCCCTTCGGGAGAACCGAGGAGCGCGACGGCCCCGAAGAACGTTCCACAGATCACCAGGCCATCGACCACCCGCTCGATCGCCACGGTGCCCAACGCCTGCCGGACGGGAATGCTCGAGCGCTCGGCCAAAAAGAGCGGACGGGCCAGCTCCCCGAGGCGAAACGGCAGCAGGGCGATCCACATGTACCCGGCCAGCCCGACGAGGGTGATGCGACCGAGCGGGACCGGACCGAGCGGGCGCACCAGGAAGGCCCAGCGGCTCGCGCGGAGCCAGTGATAGGGCAGAAGGGATGCCACATAGGCCGGCACGACCCAGGCCGGAACGCCCAAGTCGTCGGGGATGGCGTCGAGGTACGGTGCGAGCGCTGCCGCAAACGCGATGGCGAGCACGGCCGACACACCCAGGCGCAGCCACAGGCCCCGCAAACGCAGTGGGGCAGTGTCGGTCATGCCCGACCGATGGTAGCCCAAGGGAGCGCCGCGCTACTTACGGAAGCGCGACAGGCTGGCGGCGAGGTCTGCCAGCGGCGACCAGTCCTTGTCGGGATGGATGGCCTTGGCACGCTCGTAGAGCTGCTCCTCGGTCTCGCGGCGGTTCGGATCCGGGAGGCAGCACTCCACCGGACACACGGCCTGGCAGGCCTCGTAATCGTGGAAGCCGACGCACTCGGTGCATAGATTGGGATCGATGACGTAGACGTCGTCGCCTTCGGAGATGGCCTCATTAGGGCATTCCGGCTCGCAGGCGCCGCAGTTGATGCACTCCTCGGTGATGTGCGTGGCCATGGGGTCTCCAGCGTTCGGCCGAGTTTAGGCAACGGGCGCTCCGGGTCAAGTTGTCGCTACGGCATCGTCCACGGGTCGGGGCCGGTCCGAAGACGAAGACGCCTCGTCGCGATGGAGCGCGGCGCGGGTCCCCACTC
>CAZYSW010000751.1:0-2646 GCA_964650105.1 uncultured Nannocystaceae bacterium | reverse complement strand
CCCGCAGCGCCTTCACCTGGAGGGGGATGCTGACGCCGACCCCGACCATGAACTGGTGCTGGATCTCCGGCCACATGGAGTTGTAGCTGCCCATCGCTCGTACCGACGGAGTGAACCGACGACGCGACAGGGTGATCGTCTCGTCCGCCGCGTGTTCCTCCGCGGCTGCGGCCCCGATTTCTGGACGCTGCCACTCGCCTTCGTCGTCCTCACGCTCGGGCACCGTGTCGAGCCGGTCCGGAGGCGGAGGCAGCGGCGTGTCGGGTGGCCGGTGCAGCAGACCGTTGATCTGCGCGGCCACGACATCCCGCTGCGATGCGAGCACGACCTTCTCGTGCTCGATGTGCGCGAGTTCGAGGTCGGCCTGGATCGGGTCTTGTTGGGGAGCGTGGCCGGTCGCGTACCGAACCGTCGCCACGTCGGCGATGGCGTTCACCAGCGCCTCGTGCTCGGCGTTGGTCTCCAGCGCGCGGGTCAGGGCGTAATACTCGTGGTAGAGGTCGGCCGCGAGCATCGCGAGATGCTGGCGCTGTGCGTCGTAGTCGTGTCCAGCGACCTCGGCTTGGGCACGAGCGACCCGACGTTCGAGCTTGGTCTGGCCGAGGCGAAAGGACTGCTCGATCTGCACCACCTGCCCGTACCGGACGGCGCTCGAACCGATGCTCGCCGGCGCGAACGAGTACGAGATCGAGGTGTCGCCGAGCGACGTGGGCTGGTCGGTACGCGCCGATGCGGCACGCCACTGTTCCCTCCAGGCTGCGAGGTCGGGATTCGCCGCGAGGACCGCACAGACCAGCTTCTGTTGGCTCAGCGCCTCCTCATCCGACAGGTCATTGCCACCGCGGGCGCCGCCGACAGGGGCATCGAACGCATCGGGCGATCTGGTGGTGGACGTTGTGGGCCGGCACGCCGCGACAGCGACGAGCAAGGCGGCGGCGGTAGCCGGTGTGGCGAACGTGGGGTTGTAACGAAACATGATCTGAACTCCGCGATGGGTGGGACCGGCGTCGCATGGGTGCGACGACACGAACGCGCACGAGCACCGTGCTCGCGCGCGCGGACACGCATCGCGGAATCAGATCAGAAAGCGGCAGTGACGAAGGTATGGAGGCGGACCGCCGGCGCGCGGAGGCCCGCGTGCCAGGGCCGGCACGAACTCGGTCGCCGAAAACGCGGCGTCGTGCTCGTGGGCCAGGTCCCATGAGGCCGTGGCAAGTTGGATCCCCTGGTCCGCGGGATTTCCCACGACCGCGGGCGAGACACTTGCCGTGCTGCGCTCGACCGTGCAGCAGGTGGCGCGTTCGACCTCATCTTGCACCTGCTCGGCGTGTTCACCCTCGGGCGCGCAGCAACACTTGGCCCGCGTCTGCCCGTCCATCGAGCACAGGTAGGCGATGCTCTCTGGACTGACCCAGAGCGCGGCCACCAGGACCGCGGAGAGCAGCGCTACGAGCCGGTTGCGCACTTCACCAGACTAGGCGAGGCGACGTGCGGCGGCAACGGGGGGGTCGGAAAGCTCCGCAGGCCGGCGCTTCTTTGCCCCCGTGGCGCTTTTGGGGCGAACGGTTGGCGGGCGGTGCGCCTTGTGGCCGTACCTCGGTACGGTGCCATCATGAACGCATGGACGCCACCAGGACCATCGGGATGCTGGCCGAGCAGGTCGGTGTCAACGTCGAGACGATTCGCTACTACCACCGCCGCGGTCTGCTGCGGCAGCCGAAGAAACCTGCGGGCGGTGCTCGGCACTACGACGACGACGCGGTGCGAACGGTTCGGTTCGTCAAGCAGGCCCAGAGTCTTGGCTTTTCACTGGAAGAAGTCGAGGACCTGCTTTCGTTGCGGGTGTCCAACAGCCCCGCGGTCTGCTCCCGAGTCTGCGCGAAGGCAATCCAGAAGATGGAGGAGATCGACGAGAAGATCGCCGCCCTCGAACGGATGCGAGACGTGCTGGCGGAACTGACCGAGGTTTGCCCTGGTGACGGTCCCGCCGAGCGCTGCTCCATTCTACGTGCGCTCGATGTCGGAGCGGAGTCGTGAACGACCTGGGTCGGTGGAAACGGCGGGCCTTGGCGCTCGTTCTGGAGGCCGGCGTTGACGAGCGTCTCGCGCCCGACGATCCGGCCATAGTGCACCTGGAGGATCTCGTGCGCCACGTGACGGCCCTGCTGCCAGACGATTCCCTCGACCTGATCGTGCGGGGGCTGCTGCTTGAGCTTCGGTCTACCTCCCTCGACCCCATCTCGCAGCACCTGAGCGCGATCATTTCCGCGAGGTCGCGGTCGGCCAACCTGGTCAACGACGAAACCGAGATCGATCTCGCCGAGCTGTTCATGCTCGAACTTGAGCGAGGTCCGCAGTCATCGTGACGGTGTCGGCCCCTGGCGGTCACCAAAGCCTGTTCGACTCTTGGTGCAGTCGATGAGCCCCTTCGGCCTCGCTGCTGGAGGGGCCACATCGTGGTGTACGATCTTGGACGTGTCTGCCCTCCGTTTCGACGAGATCGGTTACTGGTCCGAGGTGAAGCTGGACATCGTCAAGGAGTACGCGACGGCCTACTCGCGCATCTTGGCGAAGCGTGACGATCTCTCGCACGTGTACGTCGACGGCTTCGCCGGCGCAGGGGTCCACGTGGCCAAGAGCACCGGC
>CAZYSW010000750.1:0-2661 GCA_964650105.1 uncultured Nannocystaceae bacterium | reverse complement strand
CCGAATCGAACGATCGCGCACGGGCGTCCGCAGGCACGCGGCCCTCTCACCGCCGCTCCGCGGGTCTTCCGGACGCTGCGCGGCGGCGCGCCCTCGGGCCGTCTGCGCAGGCCGAGGCCGCTGGACGTCGCACCGCGTCCGAACGTATCCTGCGCGTTCCGTGCCGCGCGTCGAGCTGACTCGTCATCTCTACGCCTTCTTTCCCGCGCTCCAAGGCAAGGAGCTGGTCGTGGACGCGACCACCGTGGCGGAGGTCGTGCGCGAGATGGAGCGGATCGCTCCCGGTTTCGCGTTCTACGTCTGCGACGAACGGGGTCGGCTTCGGCGGCACGTCAACATCTTCGTCGAAGAAGAACCGATCGCCGATCGCGGGCGGCTGTCCGATCCCGTGAAGCCCGACTCGACCGTTTTCATCCTGCAGGCGCTCAGCGGAGGGTAGGGGAGCCCCGCTTTCGAGGAGATCCGGAATGTCCAAGCGAATTCTCGTCGGCACGCGCAAGGGAACTTTCATCGTGGAGAAGGTCGGCAACCGGTGGACCCCCCGGTTGCTCGGACACGCCGGCGTCGGCGTCAACTATGTCGCCCGCGACCCCAACACCGGTACGCTGTGGGCCGCGCTCGGACACGGTCACTGGGGCGCCAAGCTGTCGCGGTCGACCGACGACGGCGCGACCTGGCAGGACGCCGAACAGATCAAGTACCCCGAGGGTGCCCGCTACCTCGCGCCTCCCGACCCGACCGAGGAACCTCCCGAGGGCCCGCCCCCCAAGGCGACCATCAAGGACGCCACCCTCCTCAAGCTGTGGTGCATCGCCTTCGGCAAGCCCGGGCAGATCTACGTCGGGACCATCCCCGGCGGACTGTTCGTGAGCGACGACGGCGGCGAGACGTTCACGCTCAATCGACCCCTGTGGAACCACGAATCGCGTGGTGGCGACCTCTTCTCCGGCGAAGGCACCGGCATGACCCACTGGTTCGGAACACCCGCGTCCGAAGGCGAGTTCGCCCCGGGGATCCACTCGATCGTCGTCGACCCCCGCAACCCCGATCGCGTGCTGGTGGCGGTCTCGACCGCCGGCGTCCTCGAGACCACCGACGGCGGTCGGACCTGGCATGGCCGCAACAAGGGCATGCTGATGGACTACCTCCCCAATCCGTCCGCCGACTGGGGGCACGATCCGCACTTCATCACGCTGTGCAAGGGCGATCCCGACCATGTCTGGCAGCAGAACCACTGCGGCGTGTTCTACAGCGACGACGGAGCCGTCACCTGGAAGAAGGTCAGCGACCCCGAGCGAGGCGTGCACTTCGGCTTCCCCGTCGCGGCCCACGAGCGCGACGGCAAGACCGCGTGGCTCGTCCCCGGCAAGGCCGACTCGCATCGCACGACCATCGACGGCGGCCTTCTCGTCGCGCGCACCCGAGACGGCGGGGCCACCTGGGAGCAGCTCCGCGACGGGCTGCCGCAGCAGAACGCCTACGACGTGGTCTACCGCCACGCGCTCGACAACAGCGGCGAGCACCTCGCGTTCGGCAGCACCACGGGGAACCTCTGGGTCAGCGAGAACGAGGGCGACCGCTGGGAAACCGTCGCCAACTATCTTCCTCCGATCTATAGCGTGCGTTTCGCCGAGTAGGCGTACGACGGATCGGGCGCGCGCGTGCGCCCCGTTCGTCGCGTGCGAGCGCGCAAATCGTGCCGTCGAGCCTCCTGACGCAGATCCTGCGCGTCGAATCGGTGGCGCCCGTTCCTCCGCGGTCGTACCACCCGGGCACGGAGCCCCTCGATGGACTTGCCGCCCCACGACGCCCTCCCGCCCGCCGAATCCAAACCCCCGCTCGAACGATTCTCCTACGACGATCACATCGTGCGCCTGTTTGCGGGTGCCACGTTGGTGTGGGGCATCGTCGCGTTCGCGGTCGGTCTCGTCGTCGCCCTCCTGCTCGTGCGACCCGGGCTCACCGGCGGGCACGAGTGGCTGTCGTTCGGGCGCCTACGCCCCGTCCACACCAACGCCGCCATCTTCGCATTCGCGGGTAACGCGATCTTCGCCGCCGTTTACTACTCCACCCAGCGCCTGTGCAAGGCCCGCATGTGGAGCGACACGCTGTCTCGCCTCCACTTCTGGGGCTGGCAGGCGATCATCGTCGCCGCCGCGATCACCTTCCCGCTCGGAATCACGCAGAGCAAGGAGTACGCGGAGGCCGAATGGCCCATCGACCTGGCCATCGCAGTCGTGTGGGTCGGCTTCTTCGGGGTCAACTTCTTCAAGACCCTCCAGCACCGCCGCGAGCGCCACATGTACGTGGCGCTTTGGTTCTACATCGCGACCATCATCACCGTCGCGTTCCTGCACGTCTTCAACAATCTCGTCGTCCCCGTCGGCTGGTTCAAGAGCTACCCGCTGTACGCCGGGGTACAGGACGCGTTGATGCAGTGGTGGTACGGCCACAACGCCGTCGCCTTCTTCCTCACCACGCCCTTCCTGGGCCTGATGTACTACTTCATGCCCAAGGCCGCGGGGCGCCCGGTCTTCTCGTACAAGCTGAGCATCATCCACTTCTGGTCGTTGGTCTTCATCTACATCTGGGCCGGCCCGCACCACCTGCACTACACCGCCTTGCCGGCGTGGGCTCCGTCGCTGGGCATGGTCTTCTCCG
>CAZYSW010000749.1:0-2662 GCA_964650105.1 uncultured Nannocystaceae bacterium | reverse complement strand
AAACTCGATCGGCGTCGCCGATCCCGTGCTCGAGCCGTCGCCACTCGAGCCGTCGCCACTCCCCGATCCGTCGTTCGTCACGGAGGTGGTCGACGTCGCGTCCGCCGAGGTCGCGGCGTCCGATCCGGTCGAGCCACCCACGTCCGTGCCGTTCGAGTGTTCCGTCGACACGCTGCCCTCCGTGTCGGCCCCGAGGGTCTCGGACGCCATGCCGCACCCCACTCCCCACAGAAGCCCGACGAGTCCCCCCCTTCGCACCCGGCAAGGATGTCACAGCCTCCCGCGACCGAGGAACGCTCGCCCGACGTGGTCTCTCGGGCGACCGACCGCGGCCTTCCGAGCGACGACGAGTGGCCGACCATCCTCCGACGCGCCCTCGAGCGACGCGCTCGAGCCCTCGCGCTCGACCCCTCGCGCTCGACCCTGCGTCCGTCCTCCTGCGACCACGGGTTCGGAGGCGTCCGCGTCGCGATGACGTCCCCGCCGACGCTGCCCCGTTGCTCGACGCTCGAAGATCTTCCTTGGATCTCGCCTCTGGTCAGCGCCGACGCCGACGACGTTTCACCCCACGCGGTGCCTCCGATCCCCTGCTCTAGCCGCCGGCGAGGGCGGACTCGACGTCTTCGCAGGTCCAGTCGTCGACCCCCTGGCAGTCGGCCAGGCCGTCGTGGAAGGGGTGCCAGGAGCACGAGCAGTCGGTTTGGCATTCCGGATCACACGCGGCCTCGAGGGCCTCGTCGACGCGAAGAGTGCACAGGCGGTGTTCCGACGACGGCTCCCACGGCAAGTCGTCGCCGCAGGGTTCGGTCCTGCCGTCGCAGTGACGGGCACGCCGCTGGACGATCGCCGTCCCGTCACCGAGCACGACGATGATGCTGTCGACCTCGTCGATGTCCGGACCGACGGACTCGAGAGCGCGCAACAGGCCCGGCTCGCCCGACGTGACGAGGGCACCGGCGCATTCGAGGGCGCTCGGGGGCTCGGGATCGATGTGGAAGATCATCGGCTCGCAGCTCGGGACCAGCCCCGGGCACGCGAACAGGTCGACGTGCTCGGACGAGCCGGTCTCCGTTTCCTCGGCCTCGGTTTCGCCGGTCGTCCGGCCCGCGGTCGTATCGTCGGTGGCGGCGGTCGGGTCGGTCTCGCCGTCGGTCGCACCGCTCGGGTCGTCGGTGGCCGTGCCCGCGTCCGCGCTCGAGGAGGAATCGCCGCACGCCGCCAGGAAGGAGAGCACCACCCCGGCCAGGGGATACAAACGCGAAAGACAAGCCATGACGGAGCTCCTTGGGTAGCACACGGCGCGCCAACCGTGGATGTCGGGAAAATCGGCCACCTCCGGGGACGAGCCATGACATCGATGTCAGCCCGGGGTCGAGCATGGTCAGGGGCGCCCGCCGGGACCCAGGGGCTTTTCCCGCCTCCAGCCCCCCCTCGACGTCGAGCCGCCCCTTCGGGGGGCGGGGCCGAACGTTCGAAGCGTCACCGCTGTCACACGATGCGCAGTCCCGATCGCGTGACCCGCACGTCACGAGACGGCCGAGCGTCGCTTCGCCGATCCTCGGTCGCGTCCGGGGCCTCCACGCGCGAGCATGCTACGCTCGCGAGCATGACGCTCGAGCGGGTGAGCATGGGCCAGCGTGCGTGGCGGATGGGTGTCGTCGTTGCGGTGTGGTTGGGCGCGTGTGGGGGTGGGCAGGAGCGAGATCCCACGACGAGCGAGACCACGCCGTTGGGAACCGAGAGCTTGGGCTCGACGGGGATCGACACCTTGGGGGATGCCGGGGACGAGCTCAAGCTCGATCTGCTACCGGACGATCCGACCGGCAACGGGGACGACGGTGGCGTCGCCGAGGGCTGCGAGAAGGTCGACCTCCTGTTCGTGATCGACAACTCGGGTTCGATGGAGGACGAGCAGGCCAACCTGGTGGCGAGCTTTCCGGGGTTCATCGCGGCGATGCGGGACATCCTGGCCGACACCCAGGGGTACAACGTCGGCGTGATCAGCACGGACGTCTACACCGGCGACACGACGTGCCTGCCCTTGACCGAAGGGATCCTGATCACCCAGACGGCGGGGAACGGCGCCAGCAATGCCGTGTGCGCGCCCTATGCTTCGGGCAAGCGCTACATGACCGAAGACGACGATCTGGAGACGAAATTCGCGTGCGCGGCCCAGATCGGAATCAGCGGCGACGGCAACGAACGTCCCATGGCGGCGCTGCAGGCCGCCCTCTCGCCCGGATTGACCGGTCCGGGGGGATGCAACGAGGGCTTTCTGCGCGAGGACGCGCTCCTGGTGGTCGTCATCATCACCGACGAGGAGGACGACCACGAGATCGACGGGTGCATGCAGAACCCACAGCCCGGTTCGCCCGGCGAGCCGTCGCTTTGGTTCGATACCGTCATCTCCTCCAAGGGCGGAGACGAGTCGAAGATCGTGGTCCTCTCCCTGGTGGGGCCCAGCGATCAAGACGAGTGCCCCAAGCTCGACAAGTGCACCGGCGGGATCCAGGGGGCCGAGGTCGCCACGCGGATCATCGAGTTCACCGAGATGTTCACCTACGGTTTCGTCGGGCCGGTCTGTGAGCCCTACGGTCCGTTTTTCGCGGAGGCCATCGGGGTGATCAAGTCCGCATGCGACGAGTTCGTGCCGCCCGGCTGA
>CAZYSW010000748.1:1589-2668 GCA_964650105.1 uncultured Nannocystaceae bacterium | reverse complement strand
CTCCTTGAACATCCGCGCCACCTCGTCCACGTCGAGATGCGGATAGTCGGTGGGGCCCAGCAGGTCGCGCGTGTACTCGGTCTGGAAGTCGATGGCCTGGAAGGGATCCTCGACCGCCTCCTCCATCTTGATCCACTTCTGGATGTCGGCCGCCATCTCGTCATAAGGCGGCAGCTTGATGCGCCCGAGCACGACGTCGCGCGCATACCAGGCTTGGGCATCGAACATGTTGAAGGTGTAGTACTGGTCCTGCATCCCGATATACATGCACTTCGGATTGCCCCACCAGAAGATGCCTTTGTAGATGCTCGGCGGATAGAGGCGGTTGCGCGACTTCAGGCGCAAATTGTCCTCCATCATCGGGAAGTGATTGAGATATCCCGTGCAGAGCACGATGGCATCCATGTCCTTCGAGGTGCCATCCTTGAAATAGCAGGTCTTGCCCTCCACCCGTTCGAGGAGCGGCACCTCCGAGAGCGTCTCGGGCCACTTAAAGCCCATCGGGTTCGTGCGATAGGAGAACGTGACGGACTTGGCGCCGTATTTGTAGCACTGGATGCCGATGTCCTCGGAGGAATAGCTCGATCCGATGCACAGCACGTCCTTGCCGGAGAACTCGTCGGCGGAACGGAAGTCGTGCGCGTGCAGCACGCGGCCCGGAAACTTCGCGAGGCCCGGAAACTCCGGAATGTTCGGCACCGATAAGTGGCCGCAGCACACGAACACGTAATCGAACGTCGACGACGAGACCGTGTCGGCCTTGAGATCCTTCACGTCGACCGTGAACTTGCCGGTCTTCTCGTCGTAGCTCACCCATTTCACGGCGTGGTTGAGCTTGATGTGGTGCGTGATGCCGCTCTTCTCGATGCGCCCCTTGATGTAGTCGTGCAGCACGGCGCGCGGCGGATAGGACGGAATCGGGCGTCCGAAGTGCTCCTCGAACCCGTAGTCGGTGAACTCAAGACACTCCTTGGGGCCGTTCGACCAGAGATAGCGGTACATGCTGCCGTGAACAGGCTCGCCATACGCGTCGGTGCCGGTGCGCCACGTGTAGTTCCAAAGGCCGCCGTAGTCGCTCT
>CAZYSW010000748.1:0-1579 GCA_964650105.1 uncultured Nannocystaceae bacterium | reverse complement strand
CACACGAGCTCGGGAATCTCGGCGCCCTTCCGGCGTGCGCTGTCGAAAGCCCTGAGAACCGCAAGGCCGCTGGGGCCGCCGCCTATGATCGCAATACGCTGTGCCATTCTTCCGTTCCTTCCGCTCAAGTGTCACGTGTCGTGGGCGTGCGGGGGCGCCGCACGATGCGAGTCGGGGATCGCGCCATGGCGGCGCTCATCCCTCGCGCGGATGCGAACGCAGCCGCATCGGGTCGTAGAAGGGCATCCTGGCAACGACGGCCGGCCACGTGCCCTGGTCGTGAATGACGACCTCGGTGCCGAGCTTGGTGTAGGCCGGCTCGATCTGGGCCATGGCGAGAGACTTCATGAGGTGCTTGGAAAAGGTCGTGCTGGTCACGACGCCGACTTCCTTGCCGTCGACGGTGATCTTCGACAGGGGCTCGATGGCACGGTCGCACTCGACCTCTAGACCGGTGATGAACGAACGCTCCTTGCCCTTCTTGGCCACGAGCGCGCTCTTTCCGATGAAGTCGGGCTTGTCGAGATCGACGGTCCAGTCGGCCTTGACCTCCCACGGCGTCGTGTCGCCGTGCGTCATGTCGAACGGGAAGAACAGCAGGCCGCCTTCCACGCGCACGATATCGAGGGACGACCACGAGACAGGCATCACGCCCTTCTCCTTGCCGACCTCCAGGATCTTGTCCCAGATGACGTGCGCGTCGGCCGCGGAGCAGAAAATCTCGTAGCCCCGCTCCGCCGAGTATCCACCCCGCGCGAGGCTGACCTGCTTTCCGAACAGCGTCGTCTTCTCGTGATGGAAGTAGGGCAGCGCCGCAAGGTTCATCGGGGTGTGCGGCGCGAGCACGTCGAGCGCCACCGGGCCCTGCAACGAGAGGATGTGCACGTCGTTGTCGCGGCTGACCGATACGTCGAACTTTGCCGCGACCTCGGGCAAGGCCTCCTCGAGCGCACCGCCGCCGTGGGAAAGGCGGAACGCGTTCGGCCCGTCGACATAGACGAGCACGTCGTCGATCAGCGCACCGTCGGCGTTGACGATGTTCGTGATGTGGGAGTCGCCGGGTTTGGCCTTCGAGATATCCGACGTCAGAAAATAGTTCAGAAACTTCTCGGCATCGGGACCGGTGACGTTCAGCATCTTGAGGGCCGTCACCTCGCTGAGGCCGGCCTTGTAGCGGATGGCGGCCACCTCGTCGTAGGGATCGGTGGCGTAGGTCTGCGGGATCGGCATGTCGTTCCACGACGTGGCCGTCATGTCCGCGCCGAGGGCGATGTGTCGGTCGTTGAGAACCGACTGTCTGGGGTCGTTGCTCAGGGTCATGGAACGTTCCTCACGTTTGATGGGCGGAAGGGTGCGCGTCGTCGGCGCGTCGTGTGCGCGTGCCGTCAGTCCGGCCCGCCGCCGGGCGAGGTCGGCGCGCCGTCGTCATATTTCTTGAGCCAGTCGATGGTCATCTCGCGGTAGCGGGAGAGGCCCTTGTAGTCGGCGATCTCGGGCGGCAGCGTCGCGAGCACGCGCGGCAGCCGGCGGCCCCATTTGGGCACGGTCACGAGCTCCTGCATCTTGATGAGGTAGCAGC
>CAZYSW010000747.1:0-2668 GCA_964650105.1 uncultured Nannocystaceae bacterium | reverse complement strand
CGATGAGCGTATCCGCTTTTGTCAGGTGATAACGATCCACCCCCTCAACCTCCGGTCGTCGCGATCAACAAGATCGACAAGCCCGAGGCCAATCCGGGTCGCGTCAAGCAAGCGCTGATGGAGCAGGGCATCGTCGGCGAGGAGTTCGGCGGCGACACGCCGATCGTGGAGGTCTCCGCCAAGACCGGCCAAGGCATCGACGAGCTACTGGAGACGCTGGTCTTGCAGGCCGAGCTGCTCGAGCTCAGCGCACCGGTCGAGGGCCGCGGGCGCGGTGTCGTGCTGGAAGCACGCATCGACAAGGGCCGCGGCACGGTCGCCACCGTGCTCGTCCAGTCCGGCATGATTCGCAAGGGCGACATCGTCGTCGCCAGCGAGTACACCGGCAAGGTGCGCGGTCTGTTCGACGCGTCGGGCCGTAGCTTGACCGAGGCCGGTCCGTCGACCCCGGTCGAGGTCCTCGGCCTGTCGGGCGTACCCGATGCGGGCGACACCGTGAACGTGGTGGAGAACGAGCGCGACGCCAAGACGCTGGTGGCACACCGCCGGGAGCAGCGCAAGCGCAAGGAGAGCGTCCGCACCGGCCCGTCGATCCAGGAGCTCTTGCAGCGCAAGAAGACGCCGGTGCTCAAGCTCGTCCTCAAGTCGGACGTCCAGGGGTCGGCGCAGGCGCTCAAGGAGGCGCTGGAGAACCTGTCCACCGAGAAGGTCAAGGTCGAAGTGATCAAGTCCGAGGTCGGGCAGATCAACGAGACCGACGTCAAGTACGCGCGCGCCGGCGATGCGGTGATCTTCGGGTTCAACGTCAAGACCACGGGCAAGGCCGCGCCTCAGGCGGACGCCGAGGGGGTGCCGATCTACACGTTCTCGGTCATCTACGACGCCACCGAGAAGTGCAAGGAGCTGATGATCGGCCTGCTCGAGCCCGAATACCGCGAGCGCGAGCAGGGCGAGGCCGAGGTGCGCGCCCTGTTCCCCATTCCTCGACTGGGGGTCGTGGCGGGTTGCCGCGTGACCAAGGGACTCATCCAGCGCACGAGTCACGTCCGCGTGGTCCGCAACGGCGACGTCGTCCACGAGGGCGTCATCGGGTCGTTGCGCGTGCACAAGGACGACGTACGCGAGGTCAAGGACGGCTTCGAGTGCGGCATCGTCGTGGAGGGCTTTACGGACGTCCGGGAAGGCGACCGGATCCAGGCGTTCGATGTGGAAGCCATTCCACCCACCTTGTGACGGGTCGCCGGTGCGGCGGTGAGCACTCGGCTGCAGCGCGTCGAGCAAGTGCTTCGACGAGAGATCGCGGACGTCCTCCTGCGCGGAGGGCTCCGCGACCCGAGGCTGCGCGATACCGCGGCCATCTCGATCACGGGTGTCCGCGTGTCCGCCGACCTCGGGAGCGCCCGCGTCTTCGTGGACGTCCTGTCCGAGGACCTCGACATCGACCAGGTGGTGCGCGGGCTCAACGGTGCGGCGTCGGTGTTCCGCGGCGAGCTCGGCCGACGCATTCGGCTCAAGCGCACGCCGGCGCTCCGGTTCGAGCGCGACGAGAGCATTCGGCGCGGACAAGCGATCGAGAAGGTGCTTCAGGAGATCCGCGAACAATCCACCTCCACCCCCGACGACGAGGTCGGGTGATGGGACGCCGACGCAAGGGGCGCTCGCCGTCGGTCCACGGGGTGGTGCTGGTCGACAAGCCCGCCGGGGTGACGTCGCACGACGTCGTCGACTTCGTGCGGTGGGGGTTGGGCTCCGGTCGGGTGGGGCACTGCGGCACGCTGGATCCGGCGGCGACGGGCCTTCTCGTGGTGTGCGTCGGGCCGGCCACGCGGCTGTGCCAACACCTCAGCGGCGTGGACAAGACCTACCGTGCGCGCTTCGTGCTCGGCCGCTCGACCGACACGGCCGACGCCGACGGGCGGGTCGTCGAGGAGGCTGCTTGCACGCTGGAGCAGGGGCGCGCCGGCGCGAAGATCCTCGAGGGGATGCTCGGGCGGCACCTGCTGCCGCCGCCCGCGTACTCGGCCGTTCGCGTCGAGGGGCGTCGAGCGCATGCGCTCGCCCGCGCAGGCGAGATCGACCATCAGACGCTCGAGGCTCGACCCATGCGGGTGCTGTCGGTCGATGACGTTCGCGTCGGGGAGGACGCCGGCGTGGTGAGCATCGAAGCGACGTTGCGGGTGGGCAAGGGGACGTACGTCCGCTCGCTGGCGGTGGAGCTCGGCCGCCGGCTCGGCGTGCCGGCCCACCTCGGTGCGCTGCGCCGGCTCGAGAGCGGGACCCTCTCGGTGACCGATCCCCGGATGTTGGGGCCGTTCGACGTGACGGTGGTGTCCCCGGAGGGGTCCGACGCCGAGGACCGGAAACCCCGGCGACGGCTCCGCCTGGCCGGCATCGGCCCGGGGCGAGCGGAGCCGGCACCTGCGAAACCGTCGCCAAGCGGGTCGATACGCCATCCGCGGCATGAGTCGCCGAACCCGTGTCGGTTTCTACGGGAGCGTGACATGCTGGAACCCAAGTGGCCACTAGCAGTCCGCAAGCCATAAGCTTCGTCGCGTTCTTCATCGTCAATCCGCCTTTGTGTGATCAGCGATCTTTACTATTCAAGTTGCCGGCCAACCTCGTGTCGCCCCGTCGGGTTGGTTAAAAAATTTAATAATGTCAAATAGTT
>CAZYSW010000746.1:1835-2675 GCA_964650105.1 uncultured Nannocystaceae bacterium | reverse complement strand
TAGGCGTTGAGGCCCCACGACGGCCCGCGCGGGAGGCCGGACCCGCGCATCTTGGTGAACGCGCCGCAGTGACCCAGTTGGACCGACACCGCCGCCCCCTCGGCGTGTACGGCCTCCGTCAACGTGCGCACCGGGTCCATCACGGCGTCCGAAGCCACGATCTGATCGCCGAACGTCCGGGCTTCGGGGGCGACGGCGACGTATGCCAAAGTGGTCATCGCCGCGCCCCCGCGCGCGACCTTTCGGTGATGCTCCACCAGCGCGGCCGAGGGCACGCCGCGGGGACTCATCCCCTCGAAGGTGGCGCTCTTGAGGATCCGATTGCGCAACCGCAGCGGACCCAGCGTTGCGGGCTCGAAGGGATCGATCGGTGCGGTCATCGAGGCGTTCCGCCCTCAGCGTAGCAGGCCTGCCGCCGCACGGTGCGAGGATCGAGGCCCTGGTTCGAGCGGCGCTTTGGAGATCACCGCCTTGGTGCGGATCGAACGCCCTCCCCTCACGGCCGGGGCAGCCTCACCGTCCTCAGGTAGTCGTCCCCGAACGCATGGCAGGAGATGCAGACACCGGGGCGTCCGTAGGCGATGGTCTCGACCGCGTCGAGCTGCGCGAACACCCAGGCACCGTCTTGCTTGAGCATCAGGCTCACGATCGAGGGCTCGACGTCGGTTTCGTCGTCGAACCCCTCGCACACCACCGCCGATCCCTCGGGCCATGCATCGATCGGGTCCCCCGTCCTGCCCGCGTCCAGGATCGGATCGAGGTAGACGTCCACCCACGCCCCGTGGGGCCCCAGCGCGGGGCGTCGCTCGGCGTACTTGGGCGGGCGCGGCCAACGGGGGT
>CAZYSW010000746.1:0-1825 GCA_964650105.1 uncultured Nannocystaceae bacterium | reverse complement strand
CAGATCGTGCAGGAGCTTGCGCGCGTGGTCGGGGCCCTCCGCGACGGGAGGGTCGGCGAAACAGCCGGCGAGCGCACCGACGATCGGCCCGGCGACGCAACGCCACCCTCGCCGGCACCACGGTCGACCCCGCATCACGCGTAGAGTAGAAGAAACCGTGGGCTCTCGCCGTCGCGATCCTCGTTCTCCTCGCGCCCTCGCCGTGCGGGTCCTCCGGGACGTCCAGCGGCAGCGGGCGTTCAGCAATCGCGTGCTGTCGCGGCACCTCGAGCGGGTCCCGGAGCTGGACCCTCGCGATCGCGGGCTGGTCACGACGCTGACGTACGGCGTGCTCCGACACCGCACGCGGCTCGACGCCCACATCGACGCGCACGCGCGTCGCCCGGCCGGTCTGCGCGGGGAGGTGCGTGACGCGCTTCGGGTCGCGGCCTACGAGATCCTGGAGCTGGGGCGCCCCGGTCCCATCGCCCGCAGCGAGGCGACCCGCGTGGTGCGAACGCTCGATCCGGCGGGGAGCCTCGGCGGGGTGGTCCAGGCCATCGTGGCCGCGATCGAGCGGAACGGCGCCGAGCTCGACGCCGCCCTGGATGCGGCCGCGGATCTGGATGTGCTCGAGCGTCGGTGGTCGATTCCCCGCTGGCTCGCCGGGCGTTGGCTGCGACGACTCGGTCCGGAGCGCGCGCGCAGGCGCGCCGCTGCGTTCGCGCGCGTGCCGTCGGTCGACCTTCGCGTCGACCTCGGGCGCGCCACGGCCGATGCGATCGCCGAGCGACTGCGGAAGGATCACCCCGGGATCGTCGTCTCGACCGTCCCCGATCAACCGCAGGCGTTGCGGATCCGGGGCGGAGGAGACGTGTTCCACGGGCCCCTCCACGCCGAAGGCCTGATCTCCGTCCAGGGTCTGGCCGCCCAGCAACCGGCGCTTTGCCTCGCCCCCGAGCCGGGCACCACCGTCCTGGACGCGTGCGCCGGCATGGGCGTCAAGACGCTGCAGCTCGCCGAGATCATGCAGCGCCGCGGACGGGTGGTCGCCGCGGATCTCGATCCCCGACAGCTCGAGGCGATCGACGAGATCCGCTCGCGGGGACGCCTGAAGGGCTCGTCGCTCGAGGTCGAGGTCTGCGTCGCAGACCTCGCCGAGCCCGACGACCGGCTCGACGCGACGCGGTTCGACGCCGCGCTGCTCGACGTTCCCTGCACGGGGTTGGGCAACCTCGCCCGGCATCCGGAGATCCGGTGGCACCGATCGTTCGAGGACATCGGGGCCCGAGCCGAGCTGCAACGTCGCCTGCTTGCGCGCAACCTCGCGCGGGTGCGCCCGGGTGGCGCGTTGGTGTACGCCGTCTGTTCGCCCGAACCCGAGGAGGGCCCCGAGATCGTGCACACGATCCTCGCGACCGGGCTGCCTGCCGAGCTGCAGCGCGAGCGCACCTTCACCCCCGAGGACGACGACACGGAGGGGTTCTACATGGCGAGGATCCGGCGCATCGACTGAGCCGGGTGCTCGATGCGGACCGAGGCTGCAGCCCGACGTCCGCCGGAGTATGGTCTCGCCGATGCCGACGTCCCCTCGACCGCTGATCGCGCCATCCATGTTGAGCGCCGACTTCGCGCGCCTGGGTGAGCAGCTCCGGGCGGTCGACGCGGCGGGTGCGGACTGGATCCACCTCGACGTCATGGACGGCCGTTTCGTGCCGAACCTGACCATCGGGCCTTTGGTCGTAGAGTCCTTGCGGCCGCACACCCACAAGCCCCTCGACTGCCACCTGATGATCGTCGAGCCCGAACGCTACGTCGAAGCGTTCGCGCGGGCGGGCGCCGACGT
>CAZYSW010000745.1:0-2683 GCA_964650105.1 uncultured Nannocystaceae bacterium | reverse complement strand
GGACGACTCTGGTGCGGCCACGAGCAGCGGCGCGACGCCCTCGTCGAGCATCCCGTCGCATCGCCGCGAAGCGTCAGCGTCACGCGCGATGGCTTCTGCGCAACCGACGACGAGGGCGCCACTTGCGTTCTCCGTGTCCCGAGCGGCGTGGGGTCGCTGCCGGTGCCCTCCGCGACTTGCGCGCTCCGCCTCCCGGGGGCGCGGCTCGTCGCCATCCATGGCTACGACGGGCAGCTGACGCGCGGTTGGTCGCACAACTACTACCTCTGCGCGACCGACGCGCAGGGCCGCACAAGCTGCTTCGCCGAAGTGTTCGAGGCAAACCCGTTGAAAGCCTATGGTCGTGCTGTCGCGACGCCCACCGACCTCGGCGGCCTCTCGAACGTCACCGCGCTTGCCCTCCCCGCCTCCTGCGCGATGGACGCCGCGGGCACGATATCCTGTTGGAGCCCACCTTCCCCCGTCGCGTGGTCCCTTCCCCAGCACGGCCCCCCTCCCGGACCAGAGATCATCGAGCCCCGGCCCTGGGCACCCAAGGCCGCGCCCCTGACGGGCTTGCCCACGGTCGTGGATCTGCAGTCGGGGATGACCCACGCCTGTGCGCTCGATCGGCGCGGGGGAGTGTGGTGCTGGGGCCGCAACGAGGTCCGTCAGCTCGGCTTCAAGATGCGGCTCCCGCCCCCGACGTATGAGGAAGCGCCGGCGCTCGCATCGCAACCTCCCACCCGCGTGCTCGGCCTGCCGCACCCGACCGCCGCTCTGGCGGTAGGAGCGCTCCACACCTGCGCCGCGCCAACCACCGGAGCCGTCTTCTGCTGGGGCTACAACGCCGAGGGCCAGCTCGGTAGCCCTCGCAACGATTGCCACGCCGCCGGCCACGCCCCGGGCCTCGAGGCGCGCTGCGCGGGCCCAGGTGCGGTTCCGCGCCTCCGCGACCACGCCGCGCTCTCCGCGCAGGGCAATCGTGCGGCCTTCTTGACGTCCGACGGCCGCGTCGGGTGGATCGAGTCCTGAGGATCGGATGAACGAGCAACATGCGAGGGCCGTGCCACTGCCCCACGAGCGCCAAGTGTATCCGGTGGTGAAGACGCCCGACGACATCTACCAGCCGTATTACGTGGAAGACGAGGCCTTCTATCCTGACGAGGCCAGCGACACGGTCACCGCACGGGGCCTGCGGCACAACAAGTTCGCGACGATCGGCGAGTACGAGCGAAAGCGAATCGAGAACCCCATCTTGGCTCACGAGCTCACCTCCGCCGAGCTCGCCGCACTTCAGGACACGGATTGGATTGAGGGCGGCTACGAGCTCTATGCGGCACCGGGTACGTCAGCCGCCACGCCGCTCAAGATCACGCTCTTCTTCGCCGTGGAAACGGAGGTTCGGCGCTTCGGGCTCAGAAGTCTCTTTCATCAACCTGGCCGGGTGATCATTCGCGTTCCCGGAATCGAGTCGGGCTGGTCTGGTAAGCCCATCGCGAGAGCGTGGGGCGTCGGGGTCGACGAAACGGTCGTGAACGCTTTGCTCGATGCGGCTGGTCTGGTGGGCGCCTCGTGGTCCGTCGACGTTTTGGCGGCATACAGCACGGGCTATCGCGGTCTCAACGGCACGGTTCTCCATTCCGCGGTCACGAACACGCTCGACCTCAGCAACGTCTCGGTCGTCGTCATCTACGATTGCCTCTACCGGGTCGATCAGCCTTCGCCCGGCAAGAATACCATGCGCGCGCTCGAGTCCATCGACACGCGCACCGGCCAGAAGGCACGCCTCGCTGTCTATGAGGTCACAGGGGCCGGCACGCCGCGCGACGCGAACGGGGACACGGCTGTGTCGCAGACATGGCTTCAGCAACGGTTCGGGGCCCGCTACCAGCTCATCAACCTAAAACCCCATCACCGCGCCCTCCAAGCCCTGATCTGTGCCCGGTTCCTGGAGGCCGCCGATGCGGAGGGGTACCTCAAGACGTCGAGCGCGTCGCTGGTCGATCGCTTTCGCAACGGAAACGATGGTCACATCGCGCGTCTCGTCGATTCGCTCCCGCCGCGCTGGACGGTCGCCAGCACGACGCCACCGATCGTACCTGGCACGACGCCGCTTGGGGCATGGGCAGCGGCCAACGCCGCCGACATCGACAAGCTCCACGCGCCCAATCCGCGCAAGAGCACGAACGGCGGCGCCACCTACGGCAACGATCGCGACTACATCAACGGCGACTTCATCAATCGGTTCAACCTGGCTGGGTGGCGAGCCGACATGGGCGAGCGCCTCCACGACAGCTTCATCCCGGAGCTCGGCTACGAGTTCTTGCGAGGCCTATCAGCGAGCCCTTGAGCCGACCACGTCGCGCTCTCCGCGAAGGGGAGTCGCGCAGCCTACCTGCCCTTCGAGGGCCGCGTCGCGTGGATCGAGCCGTGACGATGGACGAACGAGCTACGCGTAGAGGTTGCGCAACCATTGCACGATGTGCTTTGCGATGGCTTCGTCGTGGAGGAGCACCTCGGCGGTGAGCGCCGTTCCGAAGGGCATGCCGGAGCGCTCCTGCCAGGCGAGGTAGGCGTGGATGCAGCCCTTGCTTTGGTGGGCAGGCCTCAGCTTCGCGCCGGCGGCCATCGCGTCGCTCGTGGCACGTTCGGCGATCGGCCAGACCGGATCGCCAGGCGGCACGAGCATGGCCAGAAGGTC
>CAZYSW010000744.1:0-2684 GCA_964650105.1 uncultured Nannocystaceae bacterium | reverse complement strand
GTCGCCTCGGGAGCGCCGGCGTACCGATACAGCCGGTGCTCGAACCCCATCGGCCCCAGCGCCGCCGACAGCACGAAGTACCCGACCATCAATCCGTAGCCCGCGAACTTGTGGTTGGCGATCACGTGGAAGAAGAACGCCAGCACACAGATCATCGCCCACGTGCTGAGCCGCAGCCCGAACAAACCCTTGCCGTACAGCTCCGGCTCCAGCGTCGTGTAGCCCTTGGCGAGCTGGATGGCCACGGTCGTCGCAGTCCCGGCGAGCATCAGGATCGCGACCGCTCCCAGCAGTGCCCCGAGCTTGGCGAGCATCGGCACCCAGGTCGGCACGGGGAAGGCATCCACCACGTCCGCCATACCCGCCTTGCGATCTCGCCACACGATCTCGCCGGCGTAGAACGTGACCACGATGAGAATGAACAGCGACAGCGAGCCTTCCAGCACGGTGAGCATGAGCTGCGTCACCGGATAGACGGGCGTACCGTACATCGAGTCGATGATCCCGACCGCACCCCCCACCACGTTGGCCGCCGCGAACAGTACGATCACCACGAACGCGGTGCTGCGGACGATGCCTCGCAGCTCCACCCGAAACTGCGACACGAGCTGTCGTACGTGAACTCCCAGACCTGTCCGGGGGGCCACGACCGGCAGCGGAGCCTCCTGCGCCGACACGTCGTCGGCCCCCGGCATTTCGCGCCGGGACCCGCGTTCGAGGGGCGCGGTCATGCGAAAGCGAAGGATCCCCAACGCCCCGACGGCGGCACCGATCGACAGCCAGACGACGCGGTTGAGGAGCAGCTCTCCCTCGAGCGGGACGAGCAACGTGTTGCGCTCCACCGGAGTCCAGTAGCGTGTAACGTGGGCCAGCGCCGTCAACCCGAACGGATCGGTGAGGGCGGCCAGCGTCTCGTTGTCGAGGTTGTCGACCAGCGACTGCGCGACCGCATAGATCACGTAGAACGCCACCACCCCGACGTACCCGTACAGCATCCGGCGTGTGAGCGTGGCGAGCGTGAAGAACAGGGCCCCCATCACCAGCAGGTTCGGCACCACGAACACCGCGATCGCGTGCACGTGCACCAGCGGGCGAGGCCCCACCAGGCGAGCCGGATCGAGCCAGGGCATGAGCGAACCCACCATCAGCCCCTCCGAAGCCCCCGAAACCGCGACCACGGACGCGATCGAGCCCCCCAGGAATCGCCCGAGGAGGAGATCCCACCCGCGGATCGGCCGCGTGAAGAACAGGGGGTAGGTCCCCATCTCGTAGTCCACCACCGCCCCGGCCGTGAACCCGACGACCAGCACGAGCGCCAGCGCGCTCATCAGCGCCAGCATCTGCGTGACCACGTATGGTGAATCGATGGCGGTCTGCCCCCCGCCGCCCCCGATCACCACCGCGTCGGTGGTGATCGTCGCGAATGCCATCGTCGCGAACATCAGCGCGAAGGCATACACGGCGGGCTGCCGGAACCTGTACCGGAGCTCGAACCGGATGAACTCCAGCATGATCACGCCACCTTCTTGAGGGTGGTGAAATAGACGTCCTCGAGATCGGGGTCCACCGCCTCGAACCCTTCGTCGGGTCGGGAGGGCGAGAACACGTGGATCACCGTGCGTCCCCCGACCAGCCGCGTCGAGATCACCGGATGCGCCGCACGGTGCTCGTCGAGCGCCTTCTTGTCGATCACCTTGCGCCACGTCTTGCCCCGCAGCTCCTCGATGGCGGCCCGCGGCTGCCCCGACAGCAGCACCCGCCCCCCGGCGATGATCGCCATGTTGGCGCACAGATTGCTGACGTCGTCCACGATGTGCGTGGACAACAGCACGACCACCTGGTCACCAATCTCCGCGAGCAGATTCAAGAACCGCGTGCGCTCCTCGGGGTCGAGCCCGGCGGTGGGCTCGTCCACCACGATCAACTTGGGGCTCCCGATGAGGGCCTGGGCGATCCCGAAGCGTTGCCGCATCCCGCCCGAGTACCCGCCGAGCCGCTTCTTGCGATGCGGCCACAAATTCACGCGATGGAGCAGCGCCTCGACGACGGCCTTGCGCTCACCGCGGGCGGTGATCCCCTTCAGCATCGCGAAGTGATCGAGCAGCGTGACCGCGTCGAGGTGCGGATAGACGCCAAAATCCTGGGGGAGATATCCGAGGACGCGCCGCACCGCGTCCTTGTCGCGGAGGACGTCGAGCTCGCCCAGCCGAATCGTCCCCGCGTCGGGCTCCTGGAGCGTCGCGATGGTGCGCATCAGGGTCGACTTCCCCGCCCCGTTGGGCCCGAGGAGCCCGAACATCCCGCGCGGCACCTCCAGATCCACCCCTCGGAGCGCGCGCACTCCACCCGCATACGTCTTCTCCAGGCCCGACACGACCAAGCGCGGTTCGACGTCCATCGACTTGCCCTCTCGAGGCTACGGCCTCGGTGCACGGACCCGGCGCAGCCCTGCCCGGTTTCGAAACGTGAGAACCCCCACCGGCCCCCCGCCCCCCTTCGGCGCACTCCAAGCTCGTTCTGCCCCGGTCCGTCCTCTCGGAGAAGTCACACGGCGGGCTTCCCAGTTCCAGGCGCGGGCCGACTCGCGACCGTCCCGCCATGCTCGCCGTGCTCCCGTCCAACCTGCACCGAGGCCCACCTACCCCCCCCGCCCCCGCCGCCGGCGGCGGGGCCCGGCCCCCCCC
>CAZYSW010000743.1:0-2686 GCA_964650105.1 uncultured Nannocystaceae bacterium | reverse complement strand
CGAACCGGAAGTCCTGTCCCACCACGACCGTCGCCGGCCGAAGCCCCTCGACGAGATCGCGCCGCGTGAACGCTTCCGGGGACAGCGAGGACATGTCGCGGTCGAAGGGCAAGAGGACCAGAATCTCCACCCCCAGCGCAGAGAGGATCCGCTCGCGTTGCAGCGGTGTGTGCAGCAAGCGAGGCGCCCGGTCGGGCGCGAGCACCTGCATCGGGTGGGGATCGAAGGTGACGACCGCCAGCGGCGATCCATGAGCGCGCGCCCGATCCAACAACGCCTGGTGCCCTCGATGAAGGCCGTCGAACGCACCGAGACATGCCGATGCGCCGCTCGGCAGAGGGGAGGGGTGTCGCTTCACGTGGAGCGCCATCGTCCGCTCCCCACGTCGCGCGGCTCGAGGCACGAGGGGCCGTTCACGGGCGAAAAGTAGCACGAGGACGCGTCGGGTTCGGAAGAGGGCGCGCACCGTCGCCGTGTGGTCGACAATCGGTCCTTGCTCGCGAGAGGCCGTCGGCCGACAATCCGTGCGTGCGCCAGGCGCTCGCCGCGGGCAGCATCGCGTTCGCCTACCTGGCGGCGGGGGCGTCTTCGGCCCACTTTTGGCTCGATTCGGGCGAGTTGGGGTCCGCGGGCTGGGCTCTCGGCGTCATGCATCCACCGGGCGCGCCCGGTTACGGGCTCCTGTTGCGGGCCGCGACGCTGCTTCCGGTCGGCAGCCTCGGGTTTCGCATGGCGCTGGTCTCGAGCCTCATGGGGGCCGTGGTGGTGGCCCTGCTGGTCGCGATCTTGCGACGCCGCGAAGCACCGCCGTTGGTGACCTGGGGCGCCGCGCTGTGGGTGTTGTGCGGGCTCACGTTTCTTCGACAGGCCCGCGTGGTGGAGATCTACACGTTCGGGGCTGCGCTCTCGATGATCGTGCTGTGGGGTCTCGACCCCGCCGTGCGCGGCGCCGAGCGAACCTCTCGGCGACTGTGCGCCGTCGCTGCCGCGAGCTGGGGCGCATGGTGCTTCGGCGATCTACGGCTCGCGCTCGCCCCCTTGTTGCTCGTCGTGTGGGTCGTGGCGCTTCTGCGTGGTCGACCATGGGCCGGGTGGGCGCCCCTGGTCGCGGTGCTCGCGACCGCGGTGGTCCTCGCGCTGCCGTTGGCGTCCGCACGCAACCCCGACACGGACTGGGGCGATCCGGAGACATTCGGGGCGCTTTGGGACCACCTGGCCGCGCGTTCGATCCGAGACTCGTACGCCGACGAGATCCTTCCGGCCTCCGGCCTTTTGTGGCTGGAGAACTTCGAGCGGACGCTCGCACGTCTGGCCGAGGATCTCGGGCCACCGGGGCTCGCGTTGGTGGGGTTGGCTCTGATCGCGACCTGGGTGTGCAAGAAGGAGGAACGCCGCGCGATGTGGCCGGTCGCGGCGGCGATGAGTTGGTTCGTGCTCGTGGAGCTCGTCTACGCCGTCGGCATCAATCCGATGGGCGAGGCCGACCGCCAGACGGGCCTCGTCCTCGCTCCGATGGCGGCCTTGCTGGTCGCCGACCAGCTCCGTCGTGCGCTCGCCGAGCGCCGCCGCTTGCAGTGGGTGCTGCCGCCATTGGTGTGGACTCTGGTGGTCTTGCCGGCCGCGCTCGTGGGGGTCCCCGACCTGTTCACGACCGTTTCGTGGGCGCCACACGCCTGGGTCCGGGCCGCCCTCGATCGTCTCCCGCCGGGGACGCTGCTGCTCACGCAGTCCGACGACCTCGCGGCCGGCGTGACGGCGGCGCGCGTGCTCGAGGGGGCGCGGCCCGACGTCATCTCGATCCCTGCCCAGCACCTCTACAAACCGATGCCCGATGCTGCGGCCGCGCGTCCCCGCGAAGCCGTGCTGTGGGAGGCCGCCGGCCGCCAGTCCGACGAGACGGCTCGAATCGTGGCGGCGATGAACGCCCATCGCGGACCGCTGGCGCTCGAGTACCCGGCCGCGGGCCTGTTCGAGGCGGTGCCGTTCTGGCCCGAGCGCGGGCGCTTGCCGGTCGCGGTCGCCGGGCCCGGGAGCGCGGATCCCCGCCTCGATCCGCTGTCGATCGACCAGGAGATCGACGTGTGGTCCTCGCAGCTCACGACCACGGTCGACCGACGCAGGCTCGCGCTCGCGATCTTCATGCACGCGCGCGGGAGGGTGCAGGCGCGCGGAGATCTGCGGGGGGCTGCGGCCGCGCTCCAGGCGTCGTTGACCCGCGTCGACGACCGCCACGCGGGTGCGCTGGTGACCCTCGGAGCGCTGCACGATCGACTCGGCAACCCCGATCGCGCCATCGCGCTCACCCGTCTGGCGCTGGAGGTCGAGCCCGATCGCCACCTGGCGTTGACCAACCTCGCGCTGTATCTGTCCCGCGACCCCGAGACGCTCGACGAAGCCGACGCGTTCGCCCGACGAGCCGTGGCCCTGCGGCCGTGGAGAGCCGACGGATGGCTGAGGCTCTCGAGCGTACGCGCCCTTGCAGGAGACGTGGAGGGGGCCCGCCAGGCCGAACAAAGGGCCCGGGCCGAGGCGAGTGCTCAACGCGGGGATCCATCTTGATCGCCGGCGGGTGGGCTGGTCGCAATCGTCGGCGCCGGCTGTTAGACTGACCGCATGGCGTGGGGACGAGCCACGGTCCTGTGCGGCGTGCTACTGGCGGGCGTGCTCGGCGGATGTGGAGAGTCCC
>CAZYSW010000742.1:0-2695 GCA_964650105.1 uncultured Nannocystaceae bacterium | reverse complement strand
ACGTCGCGCGCGGCGGGACGAGTCCAGGCGAGGAGGTAGGTGCGCAGCAGGTACCAGACCATGCTGCGCTCATCGAGGCTCGGATCGATGCGCGGCTTGACCTCGCGCTCGTGCGCCTCCGCCAGCTTCGACCAGTGCAGCCCGGCCTTGTTGTGGTGGATGGTGTGGTAGCCGTTGTTGCACATGATCCAGTTGAAGGCGCGGCCGACGAAATTGCGCGAGTGATTCCACTCGCTCGTCACGTCGCAGCGATCGTGCTGGATCAGGTTGATGCGCAGGATGCAACGCGCGCCGTAGAGCTGCGGCAACACGACGAAGAAGAGCCCCGTCCAGAAGTCGAACGCGAGGAGCACCGCCGTGAGCCCGAAGGCGACGACCTGCTCCCGCACGTACTGCCGCGTGAAGGCCTTGCGGTCGAGCACCGCCTTCCAGCGCTGCACGCCGTTGAAGGTCTGCGTGCCGGCCACGTTCGGGAAGTGGATGAGGTTGAGCAGGTTCCAGCGGAACCCCACGATCTCGGGAGCCGCCCAGTCGGGCTGGCCGTCGTCGCCGAAATGGTGGTGGACGAGGTTGTGCGCCGGGATGTTGGCGCTCGCCGGATAGAGCGCGCCGAAGCTCAACACGCAGCGAAAGACGAGGTTCAGCCGCTTGTCGTGGAAGATCCCCTGGTGGAGGTGGTTGTGGATCACCACGCTGTTCAAGAACCCGAAATAACAGGCCGCAGCGAAGCAAAGGACGTTCCGGCAGGGCTCCACGAAGTACATCGACGCGAGCAGGCCGAGGTACACCGTGACGATGCCGATCTGGCGCCACTCCGACCGATCGCGCACGAGCCAGGGCTTGCGCGCCACCGCCGGCGCCTTCGGGCCCGGCCGATCGCTGCGCGTCGCCGGCTCCGCCGCGCGCGGGGCGGGGCCGCCCCCGACCCCGGGATCAGACGCAAACGTCGTCACGGTCGACCCGATACCATGAGCGGGGGGTGGCGCTCAACGTCCGAACAGTGTTGGCCTCTCGACGGGTGTCGAATTTTCGACTATCGCGGTGGATCAGCCCATGAGCACCATCGTCGCCACGCTCACGTCACTGCCGTACACGCAGTTCCGGCGAAACAAGCACTTCTACCTCTGGTACGACGCGTTCTACCTGACGCTGGCCGGGAGCTCGATCGCGCTGATGCTGGTCACGGGGTGGAGCGGCCTGACCGCGACCTGGGACCTCCGCCTCCTCCTGTTTCTGCCGCTCGCCTGTCACCTGCAGATCCTCTGCTCGGTGTGGATCCACAACGCGACCCACAACAACTTCCCCCGGGCGATCAACCGACTGGTGGGTGAGATCTGCGGCCTCGTGGTGCTGACGCGGTTCGCCTCCTGGGAGATCATCCACCAGCGGCACCACAAGTTCAGCGACGACCCCGAGGACGATCCCCACCCGATCGTGGCGAACGCGAGCGGATACTGGCCGTTTCTCTTGAAGACCGTCGTCGGCGTGGAGCAGCAGCTCCAGCGCATGTATTTCGAGATGTTCGGCGGAGAGACCGCCGAGAACAAGCGCTACCAGAGCTACCGCGCGGTCCTCAGCTTCACCACGAGCTTCGTGCTCTTGCCGATCGCCTGGTGTCTCTTCCTCGGCACGCCGGCCTTCGTGATGCTCTTCGTGCCCGCGAGCCTGGTGGGCTTCTTCCACCTCATCCACTTCAACTGGTCGACCCACAACCCCTGGTCGCCGAGCCACGACTACCGGCCCGTCAACCTCGATCACGGCTTCTACAAGGTGGGCAACCTGCTCTGGCACGGCATCTACTTCCACGGCAACCACCACCAGAAGGCCAGCCTCTTCAACCCCGCGAAGATGCCGGCCGACAAGGCGCTCCCGGTGATCCTCCCCGGCGACGCGACCGACCACTACCCGCGCAAGAAGACCAAGGCGCGCAAGGCCGCCTGACGCGGCCCGCTCGCCACCGCGAGGGGGCCGGCCACCGGTCCGCCATCGGCCCGGCGCTGACGCTCGAGGCGGTGGGCCTCGGGGCTTCGCGTCAGCGAGCGGGCAGGTTCGCGCAACAGCGGACGCCGGTGGAGTAGTCGGCGTAGTGAGCTGGGTGCGCTTTCGTGTGCCACTCGCACCCGCTCTTGGTGGCGCGGGCGTAGAAGCCGCCCGCGAACTCCCCGTCGGGGTTGTCGATCCACTCGTCGATGTTGCCGACCATGTCGTAGATCACGTCGTCGCCCCAGCGGCTGGCGCAGGTGACGGTCTCGCCGGTCTTGCGCAGCAGCGGTCGGCCCCGCACGGTCACCTGGTTGAGGCGCGGATCGGTGTGGCCAATCGAGGGGTTGTCGTGGAGGACGGCCGCGGGGTGCGCCTCGCGGAACACGTTGCAGGCCCCCTGTTCGTAGCTCTCGCCGTAGGGGAACTGCCAGCCCTTCTCGCCGCCGCAGGCGGTCCGCCACTCCTCCCAGGTGCAGAGCCGCTTGCCCGCGGCTTGGCAGGCGGCGGCGGCCTCCTTGCCGGAGACGTGGCCGTTCGGGGTCACCGCGGCGCGCGCGACGGCCCGCGGCGCCGGATCGCGCTGGAGCTGCCAGGCGGGCAGCGGCGGCAGGGGCGTCGCCTGCGCGGTGGGCCCGCCGAGCTCGAAGCGCTTGCTCTCCCAGTGTCTGGCCGCCTGCGTGGCCCACTTGCGGGTCGGCGAATAGTAGGGCGA
>CAZYSW010000741.1:0-2695 GCA_964650105.1 uncultured Nannocystaceae bacterium | reverse complement strand
TCCGACGACGACGGTGGGGGTGGCGACTCCGGTGGCGGTGGCGGTAGCGACGACGGCGGCGGCGACTCGGGCGGCGGAAGCGGTGGCGACAGCGCCGGCGGCTCCGCCGGGGACGGCGGCGACGACGGAGCCGACGACGGGGCCTGGGAGGGCATGGATGACGGTGGTGCCCTGCCGCCCGGGTTCGGAGGGAGCCGTGGAGACACCGAGGGTTGCGTCTGCACCAGCGGCCAGTCTGTAGGTGCAGGTGGTCGCTGGGCGACGTTCGGCCTTTTCCTCCTCGGCTTCGTCGGGATCCGTCGACGTCGTTGAATTCGGGCCCGGATCTCCGTTCCGGGCCGCTCACCACCACGCGCTTCGGCTTCGAACGCGGTGGTGGCCGGGTTCGTGCGGCCATCGGCCGGCTGATTCCCTTGTGGTCGTCCCCACGGCCTCACTAAGATGGTGTCCGTCGTTTCATCGAGGCCGTGCCCGCGTCGCGGGGGGGTCGCGGCTCGAGCGGGCGAGTTGGCTTATGGCGAACACACCTTTGGCGGATGATCCTGGCTGGGAAGCGCAAGGGGCTACGCAGAGCCCCTCCGACTCACCCCTCCTCGGACCCAAGCGAACCCGGTACGCGGCGGGGGCCGTGCCTCCGCCGGATCCGGCCCCGCCCCGCACGGTGCCCGGCGCCGCCCGGCGAACCCTCCCGGCGCGCGACGGCAGCCCCGGTGCCGCCCCGACGGAGCGACCCCCCACCCCGCGCGTGACGACGGCGCGCGGGGATCGAGCCAGCCGCGTGGGCACGCAGATCCACGGCATCCAGGGTCTTCAGACCCCGGGCGCCGAGGCGCCCAAGCTGCGCCTGGTGGCGGGCAAGGTCGTCCCGGGGACGCGCTATCGCATCGTGCGTTGGCTCGGCGAGGGGGGCATGGGCGTGGTCTACGAGGCGGAGCACGTCGACATCGAACGCCGCGTCGCGCTCAAGATCCTCCGCTTCGACCTCAGCCAGCAGCCGCGGATGGTGCAGGTGTTCCGCGACGAGGCCCGGGCCGCCAGTCGACTCGGATCGGATCACATCGTCGAGATCTACGACTTCGGCGAGCTCGCCGACGGACGTTTGTTCTTCGCCATGGAGTTGCTCGAGGGCCACGACCTGGTGCCGAGCGAAGCCGAGGAGCCGATGGATCCCGCGCGGCTCATCGCCATCTGCCGCCAGGTCTGCAAGGCCCTGCACGTCGCGCACCGGACCGGCGTCGTCCACCGAGACGTCAAACCCGAGAACATCATCGCCACCCGAAGCGGCGGGCGTCCCGACACGGTCAAGATCGTCGATTTCGGCATCTCCGCGATGCTCGCGGCGGGGCCGGGCTCCGAAGGCGGCATCGCGGGCACGCCCCATTACATGGCGCCCGAGCAGATCCTCGGACAGCCCTTCGACGGGCGGCTCGACGTGTACGCGTTGGGCTGCACGGCGTACGAGCTGCTGACCGGACGCCCGCCGTTCGACGCCGAGACCGTGGAGGGTCTCCTCCGGATGCACGTCGACACGGCACCGACCCCGCCCAGTCGCGTGCGGCCCGATCTCCGCATTCCGTCCCAACTCGAGGCCGTCATCATGCGCTGCCTCGCCAAGGACCCTGCGCAGCGATACGCGGACATGGCCGATCTGGAGGCGGCGCTGTGCGAGGCCCAGATCACGGCCGGTATCCAGACCCTGTGGGACGACCTGCCGATTCCCGAGCTCCCCGACGTCGAGCGTCGTGAGCGACTGCTCCGACAGATGCCGTCGCCGATCCCCGTCGTGCCGGCCAAGCGCTCCTTGTTGTGGCCCGCGATCGCGGGGGCGAGCACCTTCGCGGCCGCCGGCCTGGCCCTGTTTCTGGTCTTTGGCCGAGGCCCCACCGACGAGGACGAGACTTTGGTCGACGGCCTGGCGACCGAGGCCCTGGAGGCGGCGTCTCGAGCTCACTGGGTGGTGCCCCCCGACGACGACGCACCGACCGCTTACCGCAAGATCCTGGAGCTCGAAGCGGTCGAAGGGAGCGCCGCGTCGCTCGCCGACGAGCGCGGGCTCGAGCTTCGCCGCGAGTTCGCGCAGAGCTTGCGACGGCAGGCGGACGCGATGTGGAACGAGGGAGCCACGAAGATGGCTCGGGAAACGTACGTCTGGTCGCTTCTGTTCGACGACAGCGACGCCACCGCGCTCGAGCGCGCCAACGTCAGCCCCGGCATCTTCTCCGACTTCAAGGCGCGCGCGGAGAAGGGCGAGTTCAACGACCTCGAGCGGTTGATGGGTCAGCTCGTGGCCGTCCGCAACGAAGAAGACCCCGCGGCGAGAGAGGACCTCGTCGCGGTGCTGGCCGAGATGGAGGATCCCCACGCCCTCGGCTACGCCGAGGAGCTCGGGATCTCCGAAGAGGTCGTGCGCGGGAAGAGACGCCGCCCCGTGCCCGACGCGGTACGCGACGAAACGCCGCCCGAGCCCGTGCTCGAAGATCCCGAGGACATCGTCGACCCCGCGGTGCTGGAGGCGATCGAGGCCGGCAAGGAAGCCGCCGCCAAGACGGACGCGATGTCCAAGAAGAACAAGCGCCCGACCGCCCCCGATCCTCGCTCCATGCTCGGCAAGGCCGAGCGCGACCCCCAAAAGGCCAAGGGCCTGGCCGATCAGGGCATGGAAGGTCGTGCCGTCCATCACGTCGGCCACGATCAG
>CAZYSW010000740.1:0-2699 GCA_964650105.1 uncultured Nannocystaceae bacterium | reverse complement strand
GAGCTCGCGGTGAAGCTCTTGCGGCCCGAGCGGCTGCGGGGCAACCCCGAGGCCGCCCGACAGCATCTGCGGCGCGAGGCCCAGATCGCGGCCAAGCTCTCGCACCCCAACGTGGTGAGCATCTTCGACGTCGGTCATCACGACGACGGCGGTCTGTACGTCGCGATGGAGCTGGTCGCCGGGCCGTCGCTGCGCGACTGGATCCGCGAGACGGCTCGACCCTGGCGCGAGGTGATGACCATGTTCTTCCAGGCCGGCCTCGGGTTGTCGGCGGCCCACGACGCGGGCCTCATCCACCGCGATTTCAAACCGGCCAACGTCCTGGTCGGCCCCGATCGTCGGGCGCGCGTGGTCGACTTCGGGCTGGCGCGCGTGGGCACGGTCTCGGGATCGCGCCCGCCGGTCGACACCGAGGACCTCGAGAGCACTTCCCCGGTCGCCCTCGACCGCGAGATCTCGCAAACCGGACGACCCTCGATCCCGTCGGTTCGGGATTCCCTTGGCGTGCTCGGGACCATCCCCGGCGTGGAGAACGATCACGGCAGCGACGACGTCACCGATGTTCTCGGCACCGCGCCGGGTCGCCCTGCCTCCGACCTCGGCGGCCCCGGCGTCACCGGGGGAACCACCGGGACGCTGCAGACGGCGACCTCGAGCAGCGTGTTCGTCGGAACGCCCGCATACATGGCGCCCGAGTTGTGGAGTGGACGCGGGGCGGACGCGCGGACCGACTTGTTCGCCTTCACCGTCTCCGTGTACGAGGCGCTGTACGGAGAGCGGCCCTTTGCGGGCGAGACCGCGTGGCAGATCGCGGACAACGTGCTGGCGGGGAACGTTCGTCCCCCGCCTCCGCGCACGCGCGTACCCGGTTGGCTACGCGCGATCCTCTTGCGAGGGCTCGCGGTGGACCCCGGGGATCGCCCCCCGTCGGTTCGCTCGATGCTCGCCTCCGTCGCGTTCACCGCCCGCGTGATGTGGGATTGAGCCTCGGCCTACTCGCGGGTATCGGACAGGCCCCGCGCGGCGAGGACACCGTCCCCACCGACGCTGGTTCGTGGCTCGACGCTCGAACCGTGCCCGATATTCTTTGGTCTCGCGCCTCGTCGGCGCCGACGCTGGCAGCGTTCTCACCCCACGCGACGTCTCCGAGACCTTGCTAGCGCAAGCGGCCGGGGGGCTTGATCGTCCGCACGCCTTCGTGACAATCCTAGCCGTCCATGGACGAGACCGCTCGCCCGCTCGCGCCGTCGATCCGTTTCTACACGCGTTTCGTCCCCTTCTACACGCGTTTCCTTGCCCTCGCCTTCGCCGTCGTGGTCTGCGGTCTTTCGGCCCGAGCGGCCGCCGGCGAGTCGGAGTGCATCCATACCGTCGCCAAGGGAGACACGCTGAGCAAGATCGCCCTGCGCAACGGGGTCAGCGAGGCCGATCTGGTGGCCACCGACCCGGCGTTGAAAATGAACCGCGACCTCTTGCGCATCGGACAGAAGCTCGACATCTGCGCGGCCAGAAAGCACGCGGCCGGGTCCGCCAAGACCAAAAAGGCCCGAGGTGGCACGGCCCCCAAGGGCGCGCGGCCGCGTCGGTGCGGCAAGGGTGGGGTGATCACGGGTTACGAGGTGCGCAAGGGCGACACGCTCAGCCGCATCGCCCACGACCACGGCGTCACGGAAGCCGAAATCGTCGCCCGCAACTCGTCGCTGAAGGGACGCCCCGATCACCTGAAGGTGGGCCAGGCGCTCGAGATCTGCGTCGAGGAGCGTCGGATCACGAAGTCCAAGCTGTGCGACTACGAGACGCCGCTGTTCGAGCACGAGGTCGTGCCCGGCGAGCACCTCGGTCAGATCGCGGGGCGCTACGGGGTGCGGCGATCCGACCTGTTCCGCTGGAATTCGAGCCTGGCCAAGAGCCCCGATCGCCTGCGCGTCGGCGAGAAGATCCGGGTCTGCCCGGCCATCTCGCCCCGCGAGCGGCATCGGATCCTCTATACGGTGAACGCGGGGGACACCGTCTACTCGATCGCCAAGGCGCACGACCTCACGCCCCGCGAAGTCGAACGCTTCCAGCAGGGCAAGCTCCCCGATCCGAACGCTCTCGAGGTGGGCCAGCGGCTGGTCTTGTGGGTCGACGGTGGGATCGTGCCCGGGTTCGCAGGGGCCGACAGCGACAGCGGCACCCTGGTGGCCGGGGTGCAGCTCCCCGAAGGCCGACACTACCACGTCAAGTGGAAGGCGGCGGCGTGGGGGACCGAGCGCACGGTTCGCGCCATCCAGACCGCGATCGCCGACTACAAGCGGCGGATGCCCGGCGGGCCCAAGGTCCACGTGGGAGACATCAGCAAGAAAGGTGGCGGCAAGTTCCCGCCCCACGTGTCCCACCAGCACGGTCGAGACGTCGACGTCGGCTACGTGCTTACGGGCAAGGATGCCCACGAGACGCGCTTTCGCGCCGCCAACTCCCGCAACCTGGACGTCCCGAGAACGTGGGCCCTGATCAAGGCGTTCATCGACACCGACGAGGTCGCATACATCTTCATGGACTACTCGATTCAGAAGCTCCTGCACGACCACGCGGTGGAGCAGGGGGTCCGCGAGGATGTCCTGGACGAGCTCTTTCAGTATCCCCGGGGCCGCGGTCGCAGCCACGGGATCATCCGCCACTGGAAGGGCCACGTGAACCACTTCCACGTGCGCTTCCGG
>CAZYSW010000739.1:0-2707 GCA_964650105.1 uncultured Nannocystaceae bacterium | reverse complement strand
ACCCATTTCTGGTAGCCCTGGGCCATCGGGCACTCGAAGACATAGGTTCCTTCGCGCAACGAGGAGTCGGTGGCGAGAAGTGCCACGACGAACCGGCTGACCTCACCGAACGCCTTGCGGATCGCGTCGGGGTCGTCGGTCGGGGTCTTGCTCAGCGCCTCGGCTGCCTGAGCGGTGTTGGAGAGTTTGTCGCGCAGCGCCTCCGGAGCCTCGGAAGCCGCCTTCGTTGCCGCGCTCGCCAGGGCCTCCGCCTGCGCGGTGGCTCCGGCGATGTCATCGGCGGCGAGCTTGGCTCGTATGTCCTCGTAGGCGGTGAGGGTCGCCGCGACCGTGGCCTTCGGATCGGCCGACTTCGTGTCGTTCGCGGCTCGCTCTTTGCCTGCCGGTGGTGCGTCGGGTTCGTTGGCGCAGCCGCCCGCGAGGACGGTTGCGATGGCCAGGGTGACGAGAGGGGATGTGTTTCGGTTCATGGCTGATTCTCTTCCTTGGTGCGTTCGGGGTTGATGGGGGCCTCAGCGGCCTTCGGAAGGCTTCTGCGCTTCCAGATGGCGAAAATCGCCGGATACACGGTCAGTTCGAGGAGAAAGGAACTCACGAGCCCGCCGACCATCGGCGCCGCGATGCGCTTCATGACATCGGCCCCGGTGCCTGTGCCCCACAGGACGGGCAGCAGGCCGATCATCGTGGTCATGACGGTCATGAGCTTGGGCCGCACGCGTTTGGCCGCGCCCTCGACGATGGCTTCTTCGAGGTCGGCCTCGGAGTTCAGCCGACCTTCCTTGGCGTGCCGGTCGTAGGCCAGCCGCAGGTACAGGAGCATCACCACGCCCGTCTCCGCGTCGAGGCCCGCAAGCGCGATCAGCCCGACCCAGACGGCCACGCTCATGTTGTAGTCGAGCAGGAACAGCAGCCAGACCGCACCGATCAGCGAGAACGGGACCGCGAGCAAGACGATGCCGGTCTCGATGATCGAGCGCGTGTTCCAGTACAGCAGAAGCACGACGATGGCGAGGGTGAGCGGGACGACGAGCTTGAGCTTGGCCTTCGCGCGTTCGAGGTAGCGGAACTGTCCGGCCCATCCCAGGCGCACGCCGGCGGGGAGATCGACCTTGTCGGCGACAACCTGCTTGGCCTCCGCGACGTAGTCCGCGATGGGGCGGTCGGTATCCACGAACACGAAGGCGACGAGCTTGCCGTCCTCGCTGCGGATCATCGGTGGCCCGTTGACGAACCGAATCTCGGCGACCTGGGATAGCGGAACCTGGGCGCCCGCTGGCGTCTTGATGAGCGCCTGACCGACGAGGTCGGGGTCGTCCCGGAACTCGGGCGCGTACCGAACCGTGATGTCGTAGCGCTCCCGGCCCTCGACGGCCTCGGACACGACGCGGCCGCCGACCGCCGTTTGGACGACCATATGGACATCCTCGACCCGCAAGCCGTACCGCGACGCCGCCTGGCGGTTGACCTCGATGTCCACGAAGAACCCTCCCGTGGCTCGCTCCGCAAAGGCGCTGCGTGTTCCGGGAATCTCGGCGACGGCCTGCTCGATGGCAATGGCACTGCGTTCAAGCTCGGCCAGGTCATCGCCGAACACCTGGATGCCCAGGGGACTGCGGATGCCCGTGGCGAGCATCTCGGTCCGGGTCTGGATCGGCATCCACCAGATGTTGGGCATCCCCGGGTAGCGGAGCTTTTCGTCCATCTCCGCGACGAGGTCGTCCCACGTCAGGCCCTCGCGCCACTCGTCTTTCGGCTTGAGCACGACGACGGTCTCCGCCATGCCGATGGGAGCCGGGTCGGTCGCCGTCCGAGCGCGGCCCATCTTCCCGAAGACGGAGACGACCTCTGGAAACTCTTTGAGTTCTCGGTCCATCTGCTGGAGCACCCGAGACGCCTCGGTCATCGACATGCCGGGAGGAGCCGTGGGCATGTAGAGGATGACGCCCTCGTTGAGGGGCGGCATGAACTCGCTGCCAAGCCGCAGGAATGCAGGGACCGTCAACATCATCGACGCGATGGCCAGCCCGATGACGGTCTTGCGGTAACGGGTGACGAACACCACGACCGGCGTGTAGATGGCGACCAAGGCTCGATTGAGGAAGTTGTGCTCGTCCTTGAGGAGCTTGCCGCGGATCAGGATCGCAGCGAGGGCCGGGGTGAGCGTGACCGCCAAGATCGCCGCGAATCCCATCGAGTAGGTCTTGGTGAAGGCGAGCGGCTTGAACAGCCGGCCTTCGGTGCCTTCCAGCGTGAATACCGGAAGGAACGAGACCGTGATCACGAGCAAGGAGAAGAAGATCGACGGCGCGACCTCCTGCATCGCCTCGATGATGAGTTCCACACGGCGGGTGCCAGTCGCCTCCTCCTCGTGCTCGTCGAGTTTTTGGTGGATGTTCTCGATCAGGATGATCGATGCGTCCACCATCGCGCCGATGGCCACCGCGATCCCACCGAGCGACATGATGTTCGCGGTCAAGCCCTGGTAGAGCATCGGGATGAACGCCAACAGGACTGCGATGGGAAGGGTCAGGACCGGAACGAGCGCGCTGCGGACGTGCAGCAGGAACAGAAAGATGACCAGGCTGACGACGACCATCTCCTCGATGAGCGTCTCGGTGAGCGTCTCGATGGCCGCCTCGATCAACTCCGAGCGGTCGTAGGTGACGACGAGTTCGACGCCCTCGGGCAGGCTCGCCTGGACAGCTTC
>CAZYSW010000738.1:0-2709 GCA_964650105.1 uncultured Nannocystaceae bacterium | reverse complement strand
CGACGTTCATCGTCGTGCCGGCGCTGCCGGGGAGTATCGCGGGGCCTCTGCCGCAGACGATCGGATCGCTGGCCCGCACGGTGAGCTTCCAGCAACGCTGGGGCATGTACGCCCCCAACCCCCAGCGCGCCCAGGTCTACATGGACCTGACCGCGGTGTACGCCGACGGCCGCAAAGAGGAGCTCGAGGAGACGATCGACACCCGAGAGGGGTGGGGCACCCATTGGTTTTGGGACAAGAACCGGGTCGACATCTGGCGCTTCTACGCCAACTACCACCCCGACAAGCGCAACGACAATCGGACCTGGTACCTCCGCGGCGTCTGCGTTCGCGAAGCGCGTCGTGGCGAGATCCCCGACAAGATCGTCATGTATCACGTGCGGCGGCGCTTCGCCCCGCCGGACAAGGTGCGGCAGGGGGCGCTGGGCCTGGGCCGACCGGTCCGAAAGCTGGTGACGGTCCAGTACTGCAAGACCAAGCAGGTCCTGGAGATGATCGAGAGGGATCGCGAGCGGCGGGGAGGTCCCCGTGGGTGACGCTCGGCACGGGCGCCTCGGGCTTCTCGACCGGGCGCTGCTCGACAGAGAGGACGGTGCGGCGCTCGGCCTGTTCCGCATCCTCGTGGTCACCATCCTCACCGCGAGCCTGCTCTCTCACGTGGGCGCGGTGGCCGAATATTTCTCGGACGACTCGGTCCTCGCCGGTCCGTTCGCGAGAGAGGCGTTCCCGACGCGCTTCTCGTTGTTCTTCTACGTCACCGATCCGACCGCCGTGCGCCTGATCTTCGCCGTCGGCGTGGTCGCGCATCTCTTGTGGCTCGTGGGGCTCTTCACCGTCCCGGCCGCGATCGTGTCGTGGTTGTGCTGGGTCAGCATGTACGGGCGCAACCCGCTGTTGTATTCGCTGCCCGATCAGCTCCAGATGGCCCTGTGCACCTTGTTGATGCTCATGCCCAGCGGGCGGGCGTTGAGCCTCGACGAGCGGTGGCGCGGCCGCGGAGGCACCGTCGGGGTCTGGTGCCGGCGCGTGATCCAGCTTCAGATGGCCGTCGTCTACGTCGGCACCGGTCTGCTCAAGTCGGGCAAGACCTGGCACGAAGAGGGGACGGCCCTCTACTACGCGCTGTCGAACCCTTACAACCGCCATTTCGAGCTCGATCGCATCCTGGCGTTCTTGCAACCGTGGCTCCTTCGACCGCTCACCTGGCTCGTCCTGGCCTGGGAGATCGCGTTCGGGGGGTTCGTGGTGCTGCACTGGGTCAGGGACCTGCTCGGCCGACCGCGGCGGTTCCCCGATCTGCGCAAAATCTTCCTCGGTTTCGGCGTGCTGATGCACGCGGGGATCCAGGCCCTGATGTACGTGGCCTGGTTCAGCCCCCTGGCGATCTTCTCGTACAGCGCCTTCTTGGATCCCTCCGAGGCCCGCAATCTGGTGCGCCGCGTGGTCCGGCGTCGGGGGCGAAAGGACTCGTCCCCCGCCCCGCGAGCGGGCTGAAGGCGGTCGGTCGGGTCGAGGCCCGGGCCGCATGCCTCTCGGGGACGAGGCCACGACGACGCGGGGCGCGGGCCCACGTTCGTCGTTCGCATCGGGGGCGACACCGCGACCGCTCACCGCGCGGCGGGCCTCCGAATTCCCCACGCCGTGTCGTCGAGACGCGGGGCGTCGACGTTCGGCGTGGTCGGGCCCCCCGGAGGCGAAACCGGTGACCGCCTCGGCGGGAGGTGGACGGCGCGGCCCTCCCGAACGACGGGACGAGGCCCTGGCCGCGGTCGAGGGGGTCGTCGACCGCACCGCGACGAAGACTCCCGATGAACTTCCGCCGCCTTGCTGTACGATCGACCGCGCCCTCGTGTCGCCCTCGCACCGACACCGCGTCCTGGCAGTGCTCGTCGGCGTGCTGCTCGTGGGGCACGTCGTGCAGCCGGCCCCGGGCATCGAACCCATGATACTGGGTTGGATCCCCTGGGATCTCGGCTACCACCTCCTGTGGATGGCGGCGGCCGCTGCGGTGGTGTGGTTCATGACCGACGTGGTGTGGCATCGCGACGAGCTGGAGCGCCTGCGCGCCGAGGACGGGGACCGGTGACGGCTCACCAGCTCACGTTGCTGTGCGTTTGCGTGGCGTACTTCCTCGTCGTGCTCGCCATCGGAGCTGCGGCCTATCGCCGCACCGGTCGCAGCGCCGAGGACTACTTCTTGGGGAGCCGAACGGCCCGGACGGTCGTCCTGTTCATGGCGCTGTTCGGCACCAACGTCACGCCCTTTGTGCTGATGGGGATCCCGGGGCTGGCGTACCACCACGGGGTCGGGGTCTTCGGTTACAACGCGGCCATCATCGCGTTGGGCATCCCCGTTTCCTTCTACCTGATCGGGTATCGGGCCTGGGTCGCCGCCCGCGAGCTGAAGGCCATCACGCCCGCCGAGCTGTACGCACGTCGTCTGGGGAGCGACACGCTCGGTTTGGTGCTGTTCGGCGCTTATCTGGTCTACACGCTGCCGTACGTCGTCACCTCCGTGCTCGGCGTCGGGCTGGCGGTCAGCACGTTCACCGAGAACGCCGTGTCGTTCGAGGTCGCCGCAGCGGCGATCCTGGCCATCACGCTGGTGTACACGGCGCTCGGCGGCATGCGGGCCACGATGTGGACGAACGTCTTTCAGGGGGCGACGTTCATGGTCGTCGTGGTCGTCGCGTTCCTGATGGTCGCGCAC
>CAZYSW010000737.1:0-2714 GCA_964650105.1 uncultured Nannocystaceae bacterium | reverse complement strand
TGTCGCCCTCGGCGGCCGCGTTGCGGTTGGAATCGAACACCAGCTTGGTGCCGTCGGCGTTGAACATCGGGAAGCCGTCGAAGGTGGGGTTGTGGGTGATCCGCTCCAGGTTCCCTCCGTCGGCCCCGATGACGTACAGCTCGAAGTCGCGCCCCCGAGGGTCGTCCATGTTGCTGGAGAAGATGATCCGCCGGCCGTCGGGGTGCCAAAACGGCCCGAAGTTGGCTTTGCCGTTGTGGGTGACCTGCACCTGTTCGGTGCCGTCGGCGTTCATCACGAAGATCTCCAGTCGCGTGGGCCGAACCAGTCCCTTGGCGATGATCTCGTCGTACTTGGCCAGCTCCTGGGTCCCCTCGGGGTGGTTGGCCCGGTACACGATCTTCTTGCCGTCGGGCGAGAAGAAGGCGCCGCCGTCGTATCCCTTGGTGTGCGTGAGCCGAACGACGTCGCTGCCGTCGATCGCGGCGCTGTACAGCTCCGGATCCCCGTCGCGGGTGGACGTGAAGACGATGCGGTCCCCTTGGGGCGAGACGGTCGCCTCGGCGTCGTAGCCGGGGCCGGTGACGAGCGGCTGGATGTCGGTCCCGTCGACGGCGGAAGTGTAGATGTCGAACTCGTCGTACAGCTTCCACACGTACCCGTGGCTGCGGTCGGGGGGCGGTAGACACCCTGGATCGGCGGCGTGGGTCGAGGCGTAGAGGATGCGCTGGTCACCCGGCAGAAAGTACGCGCAGGTCGTTCGGCCCTTCCCGGTGCTCACCCGCTTCTGATCGCGGCCGTCCACCGTCATGGTGAAGATCTGATCGCACTGCGCTCCATCGCGCGTCGACTGAAAGACCAGGCGAGACCCGTCGGAGCTGAAGTACGCCTCGGCGTTCTCTCCGCCGAACGTGAGCTGGCGGAGGTTCGCGAGGTGCTTCTCCTCGCCGGGCAACGGGTCGAGCACCACGGCATCGGCGTCGGCCGGTTCGCGACCCGATGGTGCGGGGTCCCGCTCGACCCCCTCGGAAGGCGGTGAGGCCGGAGGAGGCGAGGCGGGGGAGGGAGGGTCGTTTCGCCCATTGCACGCGGCGGCGAGCGCGACCACGACGAGGGGAGCTCCGCGGCGAGTCACGAGGCTCGAAGGCTACCTCACGCCGGCGCCTTCGGAGCGCGTCGGACCGCGCCGGGGCGAGGCGCCCGGCCCCGGCTGGTAGTCTGGAGGCGTGCGCAAATTCACCCCCGACTCCGAATCGAGCTCGCACGGCGTACGAGGGCGCTGGGACGTCGAGCAGACCGAAAAAGTCGGCGACTATCGCGTCTTCGAGGTGGTCGCGATCCACGGCCGCCGACACGGCGATGCGGGGGCCCATACCTTCTATCGCATCGATGCGCCGGACTGGGTGAACGTCGTCGCGCTCACCGCCGAGGGCCAGGTCGTTCTGATTCGTCAGTTTCGGCACGGCGCGGCCAAAGTGACGCTGGAGGTTCCGGGCGGGATGGTGGACGCGGGCGAGGCACCGGCCGACGCCGCCGCGCGAGAGCTCCTCGAGGAGACCGGCTATGCGCCGGCGACGATGCGGAAGATCGGGGAGGTGAGCCCCAATCCGGCGCTGTTCGGCAATCGCCTCCACTCGTTTCTCGCCGAGGGTTGCGTGAAGGTCAAAGAGCCCCACGGCGATCCGCACGAGGACATCGAGGTCGAGCTCGTCGACCTCGATCGCGTCGATGCGCTGCTGGCCCAGGGCGCGATCGACCACGCGCTGGTGATGTGTGCCTTCCACTGGGTGCGGCTCGACGCGAGCAGGCGGGCGCGCCCCTCCACGTAGCCGCGCATGCCGTCGTCGCGCGCTCCAGATACACGACTGGACACGGTTGGCTAGAACTCGCCCCTGACCCAGACGCCCAGACCGGTCGCCGAGGCGGAGGGGCCGAAGCTGAAGAGCTTGTCGCGGGCGAAACGTTCTCGGCTGCGACGCCAGGCTTCGGCGTACCCCAACAGCCCTCCGCCCGCGGCGATCATCCCGGCGCCGACATCCCGGGTGGTGAACGCCATGATTCGGGCCCGATTGACGCAACTCGCCGTCTTGCAGCTCCCCAACCAACCCCATGCGGCTGCACCCGCGGTGAACCACGTGATGACGCCGGTGGCCATCAGGGCGATGCCGGCCACCCGCATTCCGGTGATCCGGGGCTGGCGCTCGATCCTGAATACGTGATCCCAGGCGTCGCGCCGGCCCCTCGCCACGCCGCCGGCGGTGGCGAGACCGATCGTCGCGAGGAGGGCGATGTCGGAGTGCACGCGGAGCACCACCGCGGGAAGGACCGAGGGGGCGCACCGGTCCACGGCCTCGCCGACGCTCTCCGCATCTTCGTACTCGGCCTCCGACAGCGGGCGAACGCACCGGCGATCGACCAGGACGTGGGCGACGATCTGCTCGGTGAGGGCCGAGACGAAAGTAACCGCGGCCCCCGCGAACAAACCGACGCCGCTGAAGGGCGGGCGCTCGGGCGGCGGAAGACGAAACGAAGGCGGTGGGGCGTCCTCGTCGATCAGGTCGGGCACCGCCGCCGGCCTCTCGTCGGGGCCCCTCGCGGGCCGCCCGCGCTTGCGTGACGAGGGGGGCTCGGGCGGCGGTCCGCTCACCTCGGGTTGCGGTGGCTCGACCAACTCGGGCACCAGCCGTTCGTCTCGATCGGAAGACGCCCCCGCATTCGTCGTTGCCTCGCTCGAC
>CAZYSW010000736.1:0-2720 GCA_964650105.1 uncultured Nannocystaceae bacterium | reverse complement strand
TTGTCGGTTCCCGCGAAGTCTCGCACGAGCTCGGCCCCCACGAAGTTGAGGTACAAGGTGTGCTTGCGTGGATACTTGTTGCCGGGGATGTCCTCGAACGCCGCCGGCGGGATGGGGTCGACGTCTTTGAGGCCCAGCGCGACCTCCACGGGCAGGACCACGTCACCGCGCTGCACCCAAGGCGGGAGCAGCCCCCCTCGGGGCTCGTCGCGTGCCCGCGGGGCGTCTCGGGACTCGGAGGACACCGCGATGCGATCGAGGTCCTCGAAGCGCAGCCCGGCCGGTTCCGGTGCGCGGCGGATGGGCCGGGGCTTCGAGAGGTCCAGCTCGAGCGGCCCCGCGGGGCTCCGATACCAGGGGTGGTAGGCGTCGGGAGCCTCGACGGAGGACAACGCGAGCGCGACGAGAACGGTGGGCGTCATCGGACGACCCACGATAGCACCGCCGAACGATCGACGGCCAACGGCGTGCGGAGACTGGCCCGAACTACTTGGTGCCGAACAGGCGGTCGCCGGCGTCGCCGAGCCCGGGAACGATGTAACCGTGATCGTCGAGGCGTTCGTCGATGGCCGGCGTGTAAATGGGCACCTCGGGATGCTGGCGATGGAAGACCTCGATGCCCTCGGGCGCGGCGAGCAGACACATGAATTTGATCGACTTGCAGCCGGTCTGCTTGACGCGCGCGACCGCGGCCGCCGCCGAGTTGCCGGTCGCGAGCATCGGATCGACGACGATCACCTGTCGATCCTGCATCTCGTTCGGAACCTTGAAGTAGTACTCGACGGAGGCGAGCGTCTTCGGGTCGCGGTACAGGCCGATGTGCCCCACGCGGGCGGAGGGCAGGATCTGAAGGATGCCGTCCAGCATCCCCGAACCCGCCCGCAGCACGCTGAGGATCACCACCTTCTTGCCCTCGATGCGCGGCGCCTGCATGCGCGCCAGCGGGGTTTCGATCTCGTGCATCTCGAGCGGAAGATCGCGAGTGAGCTCGTAGCCCAAGAGCATGGAGATCTCGACCAGCAGTGCTCGAAAGCTGCTGGTGCTCGTCTCTTTGCGGCGCATGAGCGTGAGCTTGTGCTGAATGAGCGGGTGGTCGACGAGGTGGACACGCTTGCTCATCGGAGCCTCTCCAAGGCGACGGGGTCGGGTCGCGGCGACGTGGCAGAGGTGGAGCGCCACGGGTCGCAGGTTCGCCGCGGCCGCGCGCCCGCCCACCTACCGCCCTCCATGACCGGAAGCAAGCCCGGCCGACCGACGACCGGCGGTCTTCGGGACCGTCGTCGACTCGAAGGGTCCGCCGAAACGGCGGCGGCGCTCCTTCGTCGTCGGCGAGGCGAGCCGCGGCCGCCTCTGCGGGGTGCCCTGGTACATTCGAGGGGTGACCGCGCCCGCAGTCCGCGCCCGTACCACCCAAGAGGCGCTGCGCTTTCTCGACCATGTTCGACCGGGCACCACCCAAGCCGTTCGCGCGCTCGTCGATCCCGCGTCGTTGAAGGTGATCGACGAGACGCCCGGGACCGAGTGGATTCCGCTCGAGCACGACCGCCGAGTGCCCAAGGCCATCCTCGATCTCCTGGGCCCGTCGGACGCGTTGGCGTACTGGAGGCGCTTCTTGCCGGGACACCTCGACAGCCCGCTTCTGCGCACGATCACCGATACCGCGATCCGGCTCCTGGGGCACTCCCCCGCCACCTTCGTGCGCGCCATGCCGCGCCTGTTTCCGGTCCTGTACCGAGACTACGCGCGAGCCCGCGCCGCCGACCACGGTGAGGATCACGCCGAGCTGCTGCTCGACGACGTCCATCCGGAGGTGATGGCGAGCGAGGGCTACCTGGTGGCGTTCCGTGGGTTGCTCCTCGGCGTTCTGGACCTGTGCGGCGTCCCCGGAACGCTGGACGTCACCACCGATCCTCACGCCCACGTGATTCGCTTTCGCCTGCGCTGGGAGAACCGCCCCGAGAGCTGAAGCGCGCGGCCGACGGGTCACCGGGGTCGGCCCGCGCTGGCCAACCGGGTGCGGGCTTCGACCGCCAGCGCGTCGGCGCGCTCGTTCTCGGGGTGCCCGTCGTGACCACGAACCCAGGACCATTCGACCTCGTGGCGCCCCGTCAGCCGATCGAGCTCCTGCCACAAGTCGATGTTGGCGACCGCGCCCCCGGCTCGGGTCTTCCAGCCGTTGAGCTTCCACCGTCGGAGCCACCCGGCGGTGAACGCCTGCTGGACGTACTGCGAGTCCGTGCTGATTCGAACCCTGCAGGGCCGCTTGAGCGCCCGGAGACCTTCGATGGCGGCCATGAGCTCCATGCGGTTGTTGGTGGTGTCGTACTCGCCGCCCGAGAGCTCCTTGCGGGCGCCGTCGTGGGCCCACGAGATGAGAACCACACCCCAACCGCCCACCCCCGGGTTGGGCGAGCACGCGCCATCGGTGTAGATCTCGACGAACGGGCGCGTCATGGGTCGGCGACGAGCACCCCGAAGCTTGCCAAACTCTGGAGCGTGCTGGCGAGGCGCGACTCGACCACCTCGCGCAGGGTGCTCGGATCCGTGACCGGTTGCCCGTCGCGCTCGATCGGGAAGGTGCCGCGCTGCGCCTGCTCGACCAGCGCTGCGGCGATCGCTCCGTGGTCACGGGTCCCGTCGAGGAGTTGAACGATGCGGACGGCGGTGGCGTCGAGGTCCACGCGAGCCTGGCGGTGGCTGGTGGCGAAACCCCGGTGGGC
>CAZYSW010000735.1:0-2724 GCA_964650105.1 uncultured Nannocystaceae bacterium | reverse complement strand
CCTTGCCTCGTCCCCGCGCTGTGCCGCCCACGGCGGCTGAAGCGAATCCTGTTATACGGCACAGCCGACCGCTCCGCTTCCACGATGCCTAAGGACGCTGTATTAGCTCTGCTCGCCTGGGTGTTCGGTATGGCGGTAGCTGTCCGAGGCTACTTCAACTGGCGACGTCACAAAGATTGGCGCCTCGCAGCAATCGCCGTCTCAATCTTCGGGACCGCCACCTGCATGCTAGTCTTGGCGATCCTCATCCTCACAGGCAGGGTCGAAAGCTGAGCTTGTCAGCGGTTGCACTCGGTGCCGTATAACCCGCGCTCGCAGCGGACGCAGGGCTCTGCCGCCTTGCCTCGTTCTGTCGCTGGTGCCTACGTTGCCTCGTCCACGCGCCGCGCGGCCCTGCGCCGCTGAAGCGCCATCCGTTATGTGTACCTCCCTCCATGCTTGAAGCAGCCATCGGTCTGGTCGGCGTGTTGCTCGGCTTCGGGCTAGGAGCCGGGTATGAGGAGTTCAAGGAGCGGCGAAACCGCAAGCGGTATCGCGCTGCTATCGCCGCCGAACTCAAATCCAACCTGCACACCATTCCGCAGAAGCTGGACACTATCCAGAACATGCTGGCTGCGTTAAAGCGGGGCGAGCTGCTTCCGGGGCCAGCAGTGAGGTTCTCACGTACGTCGTACGATGAGCACTTCCCTGCGCTTGCTGCGCACCTCACCGACCGCGAGCGCAACTCTCTCCATCTGATCTACGAGTACTTCCGAGTCACGGATCACATTCTGGACACGTTCGGCTCGGACGTGGCTCAGGCGCTCGGCACGGATCAAGCAGAGGCTCGGGCTGCCCTAGCTACGGCGATGCTCAGCGACTTGCCAAACCTCCTTTCCCTGACGGAGATGCTGCTCCAAGAGCACATCGCCGGCAAACCGCGTGACGTCTACCACCTCGACAAGTCGTATAGCGACGTCAAGCAGATCCAGTTCACCCGTGACCGCCGGTACACATAACCCACGGCTGCAGGCGACGGCACGCTCGGCCGCTTTGCCCCGTCCGCACGCCGGCGCCTACATTGCCTAGCACCGGCGTCAGCGCGCGTGCCGCGCCTGAGCCGCTAGCTGTTAGCTGTCCTCCAACCGTCATCCTCTACGAAATGGCTGCAGTCAAACCTGCCACCCTCGACGGCTACTCGGGTAGCGGATTCGCCGAAGTCACCCAAGACCCTGGGCCTACGACTCGAAAGGGTTGCGACGGCGTGTTCTACTTCTCCAACCCTGTAGACGGCATGCGTGCTGCGGCCGAGAACAAGACCCAGAGCACATTCTCTGGCAGCGTGTTCGAGCGGGGTCAAGAGACCCGACTCACCTTCCCGGTCATCATTACGCAGATCACTGCTGGCGGATCGGGCGCTCAGGCGACCTTCAGCGCGACGGGTAACCCGTATCAGGGTGCCAAGGACAGCTAACCCGCGCTCGCAGCGGACGCAGGGCTCTGTCTCCTTGCCTCGTTCCGGCCTCGGTGCCTACGTTGCCTCATCCAACCGCCGCGCGGCCCTGCGCCGCTGAAGCGCTAGTCGTTCTGCGGCTTTCCGACCTTATGCAAGGTAATACCGCTACCGCACTTCATTGGAAGGGCATACACGCCTACATTTGCACAAGGGATGCTAATGGAGTATTGAACTGGGTAGCTCCTCCAATCCCATTCTTCAAGAACTACCAGCTACAAGGTTTTCTATATAGCCTTAGCCGCGAGCGAGGCCTTCCTGACGAGACTCCGCGCCATATCTTGGCAGCATTCGACCGAACGGAGCACAGCTTCGGTGCATCTTGGATGACCCTGGATGAAATGCAAGCTGCGGCGGCGAAGTACGGCACTGACACTCTATATGTCGTTCTCGGAGCGATGCGGGGGGCGCAGGAGTATTATGCGAATCACGGAGGAGGTGAAGTGATCTTCGTTTACTGGCTTGAAGGCTAGGCCGCAGAACCCGCCTCTGCACCAGACGCAGAGCCTTGCCGCCTTGCTTCGTCCTACCTCCCGCACCTACGTTGCCTCATCCTGCCGCCTTACCGCTCTGCGCCGGTGAGCGGCCAGTAGTTATACGTCTCTGACGAACCTCGTGCCGCCCGCCCTCGCTCGTTGCGCCGCCCTCCGGCCGACCCTGTTCTGGTGGGCCGGCGCCCCCGACCCCGACCGGCTCCGGGCGGCCGTCGCCGCGCTCGGGGCAGACGTACCCCCCGACCTCCTCGCCTTCTGGTCGGAGACCGGCGGCGGCGAGATGTTCGAGTCGGAGGACCTCCTCAGCCCCCTCGGCTCCACCGACCTTCTCGGCGGCGTGGCCGAGCAGACGGCGTGGCACCGCACGCTGGGGCTCCCGCCCGGCCTCCTCTTCCACGAGGGCGGTGCGCGGTTCTGCTCGGCCGTCCGCTCGACCGACGGGCGGTACGTCACGCTCCGCCGGGACTACGTCGTCGCGGAGGCGTTCGGCTCGTTCGACGAGTGGTTCCGCGTGGTGCTGCTGTCGGAGTACGCGGAGCGGTACGGCCTGCTTGGAGTCGTATAACCCGCCGCTCCAAGCGACCGTGGGCTCCACGCCCTTGCTCCGCTCCGGGCGCAGCCCCTACACTGCCACGCACATCGGTCAACGCGCCCACGGCGCCTGAGCGGCCGTCTGTTAGGCCGCCTCCCTTGTATGTTGCTCCCGAGCGCGGCAGCCCGCACCTCCCTCGGTCCATG
>CAZYSW010000734.1:0-2729 GCA_964650105.1 uncultured Nannocystaceae bacterium | reverse complement strand
GCGCCCAGGGGCTCCGAGCTCCGGATTCCGGGCTCCGGTTCCGGCTCGGGGCTCCGGGTCCAAACTCGTGGCGGGGTTCGGGGGCGGGGTGGGTCAGAGGGGGTTTTCGAACTGGGGGGGCTTGCCGCGGAGCATGGCGTTGACGCCGATCTTGCTGGTGCTCATCGCCAGGCTCTGCGCGGCGCGTCGTTCCTCGATCGCAGAGCCCTCTTCGACCGGGGCCGCGTTCGCGTCCTCGATCGTGCGCGCCAAGAGGTCGCGAAGGTCGGCGTCGAGGGAAACGCCGGATTCGTTCTTGGGGGACACGTCGCGGTTCACCGTTCGTGTGACGCCGTCGTGACGGAACGGGGGCCGCGGCTGACCGCCGGCCAAAGCCGCGGCCAGCTTCATGCTGCGGGCCGGCAGCTCTGCGATCGGCACGACCTCCGACACGAAGCCCCAGTCCCGTGCCTCGTCGGCGGAGAACCCGTGGCCCGTCAGGAGCACCTCGTCGATGCGTGGGTACGCTTCGGGCTTGCTGAACCGGTGCAACAAGTGACAGCCCCCGAGACCGGGGATCACCCCGACGGTGGTCTCGGGGAACTGAAGTCGTGTGCGCTCACCGGCGATCCGGGCGTGACAGTGCGCCGCCATCTCCAGGCTGCCACCGAGCACGCGACCGACGAGCGCGGCGACGGTGGGCTTGCCGGTGTGCAGCTTGGCCAGGGTTCGCTTCCAGCGCTGGATGAGGGCCAGGGCGTCCGCCTCCTTGCCCAGCACCGGCACGAACGCCTGCAGGTCGGCGCCGTGCCCGAACTCGCGGCTGAACGTCCCATCCGGCGCGACGACGATCGCCTTCACTGCGTCGTCCTTCTGCAGGGACTCGATGGCGCGGTCGAGCTCGGCGATGAACGTATCGTTGATTGCGAGCCGGCGAAGCGACAAAAGGCCCACTTGATCGTGGACCGAGGTGTCGACGTAGATCTTCCACCATCCCGGGCGGTCTTCGGACAGCGCACCGAGGGGAGCGACCTCTTCCGCCTTCGTGATCTTCTGATTTTCCAGGAATGAGGCCCCGATTCGGGCGGCTTGCTCGAACCCGAGCTCCTCGACGAGCGCGGGCATGCCTTGCCGGAAGGCGAGGGCGTTCTCGCACAGGAAGTTGATCACCGGCAGCGACGCGATCTCGTGCTCGATCATGTAGGCCGTCAAGCACACGAGCATGCCCAACATGCGGTCTCGGACCACGTCGAACTGCTCGGGTGGGCAGCGCTGACCCTTCTCGTATGGCCACTTCGCCCGAGCGTCCTCAATGTAGGGCTTCCAGACCTCCGGGATCGCGAACAAGGTCGAGTCGACCTCCCGGGTCATCAGCTCCATGCAGTGCGCGGACAGATAGTTCGCCCCGGGGATCATGTTGTGGACGTAGAACGGCGAGGTCCCGAGGACCTGTCGGCACACGTCGTCGATCTGGGCCGGGCCGAGCCCCAGGTCCGCATGGATGCGGACCGCCTCCAGCATCATCCCGCAGAAGAGCCGGTCGGCTGCGAACGACGGGACGTCGGCGACCTCGAGCACGTTCATCCCGAGCGACGACAGCAGGCGCCGAATGGTCTTCAGCTCCTCTTTGCCGGTCACGGCTCCACGCGTGGGCACCTCCCACAGCTTGTTGGTGAGGTGCGGGAAGAACGGGTGCATCACCCCGCACCGCTCCTTGCCCGGCAAGCTGTCGAAGAGCATCGTGGAGGGGAATCCGCTGGTGGCGGAGAAGATGAAGGCCTCGGGATCGCGCTCTCTGACCGCGCGATAAAACGCGTGCTTGAGCTCGAGCTTCTCGGGAATCGCTTCGAACACGAAGCCGACGCGAAGGTCCGAGGGTAGATCTCCGATGCCGCCCTGGATCACCGAGATCCCGCCCAAGATGGCGTCGACCTCCGCGGCGGAGAAGCGATCTCCGTAGGCCTGTCGCAATCGGGACGGAATCTCGGCGACGGCCGGGGAGGGGTCGAGCGCCACGACGGGCACGCCCCTGGGGGCCACGAGCCTCGCGAACTGGCCGAGCTTGCCGAAGCCGACGTTTCCACACGCCCCCGCGACCACCAGAGCCCGCGCGGGCCCCTCGGGATCGGGCTGAAAAACGGGGTGGAGGGAGGCGTCCGTCACCTGGGTCATGGCGGGAGGATACGGTCGCGCGCGGGTCTCTCTGTGCCCAAGAGGATTGAGGATTCCCACGATGTCTGGGGAGGGCACGCCCCCTGCACGACCCCGGTCCACCCCGTTCCGTGGACCGCACGGATCCCACGTACGTCGCGCAGCGGAGCTTCCTCTCGTTACACCCTGGCTTGTGCTCAGTCGTTCAGCGGTTGCACTGGCTCGAGCTTGGTGCGAAAAAACCGCCTCACCACACGAGCCGGAGGCGATCCCTTCGGGGCACCCATGCCGGTGCAACGTGACTTGATGCGACACAGCATCTTGGCTTAGCTTCCCGCAGCACTACGGCTCGACGGCCATTCACCACGACTCGGAGAATCGAGACATGAAGCTCACCTCAACGTTTGTCCTCAGCGCATTCACCGCTGTGGCTCTCTTCGGCGTCCCCGCTTGCGACGACAAGAAGGACGACACGAAGGCCGACACCAAGAAGGCCGACGCCAAGACCGAGGAGAAGAAGGAAGAAAAGAAGGAAGAGAAGAAGGAAGAAGAGCAGAAGGAAGAGGCCGCTGGCGAGGGCGGCGAAGGCGGCGGCGGGG
>CAZYSW010000733.1:0-2733 GCA_964650105.1 uncultured Nannocystaceae bacterium | reverse complement strand
GGAACCGGGGCAGCGACCGGAGTTCGATGAGTACACATACGTCCTGCGGGGCCGACTGGTGGTCGAACACGAGAACGGATCGGTGACCGTCTCCGCCGGGCAGGCCGTGATCACGCCGCCGGGCGAGTCGGTGCGCTACTCCACACCCGAAGGCGCGGAGTACATCGCCGTGTGTCGCCCTGCGTTTTCCCCTCAGACCGTACATCGCGATCCATGACCCACCCGTCCACCGCCGGTCCCGTCGGCAGCCTACGCGCCTTCGGCCGGATGATCCGACTGAGTCACACGATCTTCGGCCTCCCCTTCGCCCTGGCTGCGACGGCGCTGGCTCACCGCCACGCCGTCGCCCACGACGGTCCGGGGCTCGACGTTTGGCGTCTCGTGCTCGTCGTCGTGGCCTTCACCGGGGCCCGCTCGGCGGCGATGGGGTTCAACCGCATCGTGGACCGACACATCGACGCCGCCAACCCACGCACCGCCGAACGCGAGCTCCCGCGCGGCGTCATCGGGGTCGGTGCCGCGTGGGCGTTCACGCTGGGCGCGGCAGCGATCTTCGTCGGGGCGGCGTTCGCCCTGGGTCCCCTGCCGGGGCTCTTGTCCCTCCCCTGCCTGTTGGTGCTGCTCGGCTACAGCGTCTTCAAGCGGTTCTCCTGGTCCAGCCACCTGGTGCTCGGCGTCGCCCTGGCGCTCGCGCCGGGTGGGGCATGGGTGGCGGTCACCGGAGGCTTCGACGGCTGGATCGCCCCGTCGACCCTGATGGTCGCCGTCACGGCCTGGGTGGCGGGCTTCGACGTGCTCTACAGCCTGGCCGACGAGGCCTTCGACCGCGCGCACGGGCTCCACAGCATCCCCGCCAGGTTCGGCGTGCGACGCTCCCTGGTCATCTCCGCCTTGCTCCACGTCGTGACCGTCGCGGCGCTGGTGGTGCTGCACCTGTACGCGGGGCTCGGCTCGCTTCATGCGATCGGGCTCGCGGTGGTCACCCTCGTGCTCGTCTACGAGCACTCGATCGTCCGCCCCGACGACCTCAGCCGCCTCGACCGAGCGTTCTTCGACCTCAACGGCTACGTGAGCCTCGCCTACCTGGCATTCACCCTCGCCGACGTGCTCCTCGGATGAGCCGCGGTGGGATCGGCGCCGCGCCGATGTCGATTCGGTCCCTCGGTGCGTCCGCGATCGATCCCGCCCGGTTTGACAGAGCCGCCGCCCGAGCCCGATCCTAGCGGCCCGTGGAGCCGCCGAGGCTGCGACGCCGATCGCCTGCCGCCGTTTCGGCTGCGCTGGCCGCCTTCTCGCTCGGTGTCGCCACGCCGTCCACCAGCGCCGCCAAAGATCGCAGCGATCCCGAGGCCGGCTTCACCGATCCGACCGCACGGACCCTGCCGCCCCGCCATCGCTTCCGCATGGGTCTCGAGCTGGACTACATCCGGCTCACCCAGGCGGTCAACGTGACCACGGGTGAGTCGCAGCGGTTCCACTACGTGCCCCTGCAGATCGACTTCGCCTACCAGCTTCAGTTCCTCACCTGGGCCATGATTCGCCCGAGCCTCGCTTTGGGCGGCAGCGTGTCCAACACCCTGGAGGCCATGCCCTTCGTCGTGCATCCACAGCTGCACGCCGGATTCCAGGGCCGGCTGCTCGGTGTCGCCCTCGGCTACGGCTACTTCCATCCGCTCTACAACCGTCCCAATGCCGTGAGCTCGGCGCGCCACGATCTCGAGCAACCCGTCATCTTGCACAATCACCACATCGGCGGCGAGGTGTCCTTCACCACGCGCCTGCACCGAGGACATCGCACCGCCGAAGGCAAGAGGTCGATCGGCAAGGGAGCCCTCTCCTTCCAACTCCGCGTAGCCGGCGTTTCCTCACACACCGTTCACCTCGACATCGACAGGCGTCGCTGGCGAGCGATGCTGATGTTCAACGTCGGCTGGTACTTCGGCGACGGAAGCAAGCAGATCCAACGGCAGCGCGAGCGCGCGGCGGAGCGCGACCGGAGACGCGGCTCCCGCCGTCGCCCGGCGGCTCGACGACCGTAGCCCGGGACCGGAAACGTCGCGTTCCGTGAGAACGCAGCCCACGGCGGCGGGGACGGTGTGATCGCTCGCGCGACCTCTCCGATCCGCTGCCAGGCCGCCGGCAAACGCGAAACCACCTTCGCCCCCCGGCAGGGCGCGGGCCCTGCGAAGGATCGCCGCCGGGTGTGGCAGGCGGCCCCTGGCGCCCACCGGGATCCAGCCGCGGTTACGTGGTAGTAGTCAGCCGCCGACCCTCCCCGTGCGGGCTCTCCGTACCGGGCACGACGAGCGCGTCGGCGGAGGACGCATGAACAAGCCGCTGCCGCTCATGAAGGGTGCGGTCGAGGATCTGACCAAGGCCATCGGCAACACTCCCATCGTCCGCATCAATCGGACCGCCGAAGACGTGGCGTCCGACATCTACGTCAAGCTCGAGTACCTCAACCCGGCCGGTTCGATGAAGGACCGCGTGGGCCTCAACATCATCGAGGACGCCGAAAGGCGCGGGATGCTCGGACCCGGCGGCACGATCGTCGAGGCGACCAGCGGAAACACCGGGGCCGGCCTGGCGATGGTGGCAGCCATCCGGGGCTACAAGTGCGTCTTCGTCATGCCCGACAAGATGTCGCAGGAGAAGATCGACGCCCTGCGCGCCTACGGTGCCAAGGTCATCATCTGCCCCACGGCCGTGGAGCCCAGCGACCCGCGCAGCTAC
>CAZYSW010000732.1:0-2746 GCA_964650105.1 uncultured Nannocystaceae bacterium | reverse complement strand
TTCGTGGCCTATCACGCCGCGATGCTGCTGGTGCACAACCTGCCCGGGGGTGGCCTGTCCAAGGGCATCCACACCTTCTTCCACAAGCACTTCAAGATGAACGACTACATGCGGGCGACGGGCAACACCCAGAGCTGGGCGATGTTCGCTCCCAACCCCCACCGTAGCAACATCTTCATGAAGGTGCTGGTCAAGGACCAAGAGGGCGAGGTCTGGGATCTCGCCCACGACATCTACGGGCGTCGCACCTATCCCTATCTGTTCTACGATCGCATGGGGAAGATCAACCGGCGCATCGTGGACCAAAAGGGGTACCGCCGCCACTACGCGGCGTGGGTGTGTCGGGAGTGGGAGCGGACGCACGGGGGCGAGCCCGCCGTCGAGGTGCAGTTCGTCAAGATGTGGACCCGCATCCCTCCACCGGAGAAGGTCTACAAGTACATGTGGTACGACCCGATGAAGTTGCACCTCCACCAGCGGGAGGAGGACGTCATCCGGTGCAAGCACACACGCCACGCGCAGCTCCCCAACTATCTCCGTGAGCGGATGGGCCTGCCATTGGTCGACGACCACGTGTTTCGCGACGTGACCATGCGGACCTGGTGGGAGCGCAAGCAGGCCCGACAGGCCGCCGAGGTGCGGGCCGAAAGGCGCGACGAAGACGAGGACGCGCCGGCGGGCGCCGGCGAGGGGGAGGTGGAGTGATGGCGCTCACCGCCCTGGTCGCCATGTTCGCCGACAAGGAGGTCGACCTCTCGGCCCACCTGGGGGTCGCGACCGACTACGCCTTGTACGCCATCGCGCTCCTCGCCGCGTTCTTCGTGGTCCGCCCCGAGCTGTGGCGCCGGTTGTTCTTCGACCGCATCGATCCCCGCCCGGCGGCGCTCACCCGCATCGCGTTCGGGATCGTCGTCCTGTGGACGTTTCTCGACCTCCTGATGCCGCACGGGCCGCTGACGAATTCCGTGGCCCACTTCTTGTTCACCGACGAGGGCATGTGGCTCACCAACATGGCGCGCCACAACTACGGCGGCGAGCTGCGCACGCTGTGGGATCCCGAGCATGGCTTCGAGAAGTGGTGGTACATCGTGCATGCGCTCCGAGACCGCTTCACGATCCTCCACATCCGCAGCGATCCGCCCTTCGTGTGGACGCTCTACACCGCGATGTCGATCAGCGTCGTGCTGATGATCTTCGGGGTGTGGACCCGCTGGACCACCCTTTTGTCGTGGATCCTGGTCGAGCAGCTCTACCGCTACAGCCCCATCTTCTATACGGGCGGCGACACGGTGGTCCGGGTGTTCCTGTTCTTGGGCGTGTTCGCCCGGTGGGGGGAGGCCTACTCCATCGACGCCTGGCGACGGCGCCGCAAGGCCCTGCTGAAGGGCGGGGCCGACCGCATTCCGGCGCTTCGGCGGATCCCCGCCTGGCCGATCCGCCTGATGATGCTCCAGCTCACGATCATCTACTGCGCGACGGGGCTCCTCAAGAGCGGCATCACCTGGCGCGACGGTACGGCGCTCTACTACGCCCTCAATCTCGACCACTTCTACCGGTGGCCGCAGACCGCGGTCGCCACCTGGGGTCAGTTCTTGGGGATCCTGCCCGTCGTCACCGTGTTCGTGCACTGGTGGGAGGTGCTGTTTCCCATCGCGCTGGTCGGGGTGGCGGTCAACGCCTACGAACGCGAGGTGCAAAGCGGCCTTTGGCCGCAGGCGGCCAGGTGGCGTCGGATCCTGGGGTGGCTCTTGTTCGCCGGCGCGTGGGGGCTTGGTGCCTACATCGCGGGGCTGGGTGCCTACTACTACGTCCCCGACGAGGTGCTGCAGAACCGGATCTCGCGCGACGCCCTGATCCCGCTGGTGACGGCCGCCACTTGTGCCGCACCGATCGTGCTGCTCGGCCTGGCGCTGCTCTTGCGCTCCAAGTTCCCCCAGGCCTGGGACGTGGTGCGTTACTGGCTGCTCGGCAAGCGGTTTTGGCTCCTCTTCGGATTCGCGATGCACATCGGCATCGACATCGGCATGAACGTGGGGACGTTCGCCGAGGTCATGATGGCGGTCTACTTCGTGTGGCTTTCGGGTGAAGAGGTCGACGCCTTCTGGCGCTACCTGCACTCGCGGCCACTGGCCCCCGGAGAGCAGGATCGACCCGTTCGCAACCGCCGGTGGGTACGCCTGCTTTTGGCCCCCATGGATCGCCTGCTGTATCGCAAGCCCGGACCGACCTACACGGTGCTGCACCACCCGTCCGAAGCGAGCGTGCGGCGGGTGGCGCTCTTGCGGCTGTGGGATCTCGGTCATGCGCTCGACTTCGCCCAGGAAGCGGACGTCGCTCCCGAGCACCTGGCCATCCGTCCCGAAGGCCAGACCAAGGCGCTGCACGGTCCCCAGGCCGGGGCGATCCTGGTCCGCATCTTCCCCGGCCTGTTCTGGCTGCGACCGCTGCGCCTGGTCGCCAACGATCTCGCCGGCGCCATCGCCCTGAAGGTCCTGCGCCAGCGATGACGCGCGCGCCCTCGCGTCGCTCGAGCCTCCGGGCGTTCGCGAGCCTTCGAGGCCGCCGCCGCCGACCGAGCAGCGTGCACCTCGACGTCACGTCGATGCGACCTCGACCCGACCGTCGGTACCGGCCGATCTCGACGTTTCGACCCGAGCCGACGTGCCGCTACGTCACCGACCGGCGCAGCCACGCACCGACCTTGTGCGCGACGTCGAGGCCGTCGAGCGCCGCGCTCATGATGCCG
>CAZYSW010000731.1:0-2764 GCA_964650105.1 uncultured Nannocystaceae bacterium | reverse complement strand
CTGGGCGGGAAGATATCTTTACGGAGCGAGCCAGGTCGGGGAACGAGCGTAGAGCTGACGGTCCCGACGTCCCTGTCTTCGTTCGATGCTCTGATCGTGCATCTTGGTGGCCGCGAGGTTGCGATCCCGGCGGACGCCGTCCGCATGACGGCCAGGATCTCGTCGGGAGACATCGCCCGCACGGAGGAGGGCGACGCGATCTCCTTCGAAGGGAAGCTCGTCCCGTTCAAGTCGATGTCCGCCCGCTTGCGCGACAATCCACAGGAGCGGAAGCCTGGGCCCAGGTTGGTGGTCTTCGTCCGCAGTCGCGAAACGGAGGTCGCGCTCGCCGTCGAGCGTGTCCTGGGCGTGAGAAGGATTGCTCTGCATCCGTTGCCGCCCTTGACGCCCGCCGATCCGGTGCTGTCGGGGGCGTGGTTGGGTCCGGACGGCAGTCCGCGCATCGCGTTGGATCCCGAGAAGCTCGTGAGTCTCAGGAGCGAAAGAGACAGCTCGGACGCACCGGCGCCGCGCCGGCGCGCGCCCATTCTGATCATCGACGATTCGCTGACGACGAGGATGCTGGAGCGCAGCATTTTGGAGGCCGCGGGGTACGAGGTCGAGCTCGCGACGTCCGCCGAGGAGGCGCTCGAGAAGGCACGCGAGCAGCGTTACTCCTTGTTCCTGGTCGACGTCGAGATGCCCGGCATGGACGGCTTCTCGTTCGTGGCCCACACGCGAGCCGACCCGACGCTGCGGGAGACTCCGGCCATCCTCGTGACATCACGGAACGCGCCGGGGGATCGCGAGCGCGGCCGGTCCGCAGGCGCCCAGGCCTACATCGTGAAGAGCGAGTTCAATCAGACAGATCTTCTCGACCGAATCCGGACGCTGGTGGGGTGAGCACGATGGGCAAGATACGCGTACTCGTGGTCGAGGATTCTTTGACGGTCAGGCGTCAGCTCTGCGCAATCTTGACGGCCGATCCCGGCATCGAGCTGGTTGGAGAGGCCGGCGATGGCAAGACCGCCATCGAGCTCTGCCAGAAGTTGCGACCCGACTGCATCACGCTCGACATGATGCTGCCGGTGATGAGCGGCGTCGCCACGACGGAGTACATCATGGCGCACTGCCCGACGCCGATTCTCATCGTATCGGCATCGACCAATCGCGGGGAGCTGTTCAAGACCTACGATGCGCTGGCTGCAGGGGCGGTGGAAGTGCTCGAGAAGATGGGGCTCGAAGAGGACGAGGCCGCCTGGAGCCGCAAGCTCGTCGAGATGGTCAAGCTCGTGGCACGCATCAAGGTCATCACGCATCTGCGGGCACGGCTGAGCAAAGTGTCCGACGAACGCTCGGATGCGCCCGTGAGCCCCGCGATTCGCGGGGAGCGGCGAGCGCGAGTGCGGGCGATCGCCGTGGGAGCGTCCACCGGCGGACCGGGGGCACTCGTCACCGTCTTGCGCACCTTACCCGTACAGCGGATTCCCATGTTCATCGTGCTGCACATCGACGAGGCGTTCGGCCCCGCCGTTGCCGACTGGCTCGATGCCCAGACGTCTCACCGGGTTCGGTTCGCCCGCGACGGGGAGTCCCTCACGGGCTTGGGGAGCGTCATCATCATGGCGCCCCCCGGAAGACACCTCGCGATCCGAGATGGATGCACGCGACTGACAGACGATCCCGAGCGCCACTCTTGCCGACCCTCGGTGGACATCTTGTTCGAGTCGATCGCCTCGGAGCTGAAGGAAGCGTCGATCGGTTGCCTGCTCACGGGCATGGGGAGAGATGGCGCATCCGGGCTTCTCGTCCTTCGCTCCGCGGGAGCGATGACCATCGCGCAGGACGAGGCGACGTCGGTGATCTACGGAATGCCGCGAGAGGCCGCTCAGATGAATGCGGCCGAGCTCATCCTTCCGCTCCCCCAAATCGGCCCCACGCTCGCCGAGCTGACCCAGCCCCGGGAGGTGAGGCGATGACGCACGTCGTGCTCATCGTGGACGACAGCCTGACGGTCCGCATGGATCTGGCGGAGGCGTTCGAGACGGCGGGGTTTCGGGTCGTGAGTTGCGAGAACCTGATGGGGGCCCGGGAGGCGTTGGGTGCCGAGCGCATCGACCTGGCGATCCTGGACGTCATGCTCCCGGACGGTCACGGCACCGAGTTGCTCACGCAGATGCGCTCCAGCCCCGAGCACGGGGACACACCCGTGCTCATGCTGTCGAGCGAGGCCGAGGTCAAGGATCGGATTCGGGGGTTCGAGCAGGGCGCCACGGACTATGTGGGCAAGCCCTACGATGCCCAGTACGTCATCGCCCGCGCGCACGAGCTGCTCCGTTCGAGGCGAGCGCGCTCGGTGGATGGACGACGTACCGTGCTGGTGATCGACGACAGCCCGACCTTTCGCGACGCGCTCAGGCGAGCGCTGGAGAGCGCCGGGTACTCCGTCGTCCTCGCCGCCAACGGCGAGGATGGCCTGAGGATGGCAGGCGGCAGTCGACCAGACGCCATCATCGTCGATGGTGTGATGCCCGGCATCGACGGGGCGACGGTCATCAGGAACGTGCGCCTCGATCCAGCGTTGCGGACCATTCCCTGCGTGTTGCTGACGGGATCCGAGGATGCCGACGCGGAGCTGCGCGCACTGGATTCGGGAGCCGACACCTTTGCCAGGAAAGACGACGACCTCGAGCCGCTACTCGTTCGCCTTCGTACTCTGCTGCGCGAATCGGGCATGGAGCCGAACGATACGCCGAGCCTTTTGGGCCCCAAGCGGCTTCTCGCA
>CAZYSW010000730.1:0-2766 GCA_964650105.1 uncultured Nannocystaceae bacterium | reverse complement strand
AGAGCAAGCCGATGAACCCGATCCCGGCCAGCGCGCGGTCTCGATCGCTCGGGAATCTGGTTCATTCGCATCGCCCTCCCGGAGGCCTATCCCGTGAGTGTCATCGCTCCCGAGGGCTTCACGAACCTCACCTCGTGCGAAAGCTGCGATCCGGCGTCGTGCGAGCCGATGCCCTTCTACCCGGCGAGCGTCCTGCACCCAGGAGCCGACTTGCTCCTACGGGTGGAGACCACCTCGATCCCCGAAGGCTACCATCGCGTTCGCATCGACTACCTACGACCGTTCGAAAGTGGGACGTAGCGCGAACGCAGAGAGTGGTTCGCGAGGCGCTCCGAATGCGGAGCTGCTGAAGCCCTCGGGCGAAATCGGAGATGTGGCGCCGCTGGCCGGAGAGCGCGAGGCTGACGCCGCTGACGAAACCCTCGAGGAGCTCGGTCATGTCGCCGCTCTCACGCATGGCCGCGAAGCGAAACGGGTTGACAGCCCCGTCGTGGTGGAGCGTCAGCGTGCCGGGCTGAAGCGAGAAGCTCTGGCTCGGGTCGAGCGCCCCGGCGACCAGTTCGTGATAGACGATCGCGGCTAAGGCCACCGAGGCGACGCGGTCATTGTAGACGCAGCGGAGCAAGTGCCATAGCGCGCCCGCACGAAGGATGGGATCGGTGCACGCCGCGGTCGCCGCGACCTTGTCATAGATCTCCGCGACGACGCAGGGGACGCGGACTTCCTTCGCGACGAGGTCGAGGAGATGCGCACGCCGGGTTCCCGAGTAGCGCTGCCACTCGCGCACCCCGTGCCGGTCTGGATGCGAAGCGATCTCGATGTATGCCGCGCAAATCGACGGCGTCGTTTTCTCGCCGCGCGCCGCCGCCTCGAGCGCGATCGACGCCGCCCCGGCCGCGAGGACGCGCGGACCGATCTCGGACCGAATTCCAACGAGCTGCGAGCCGGCGAGCACTTCCTCGATCTCCTCACGACCGGCACGTCGATCGGCGCAGGAGACGAGGTGGTAGAGGCGCTCGCGTCGGCCGTCGACCGAGCAGCGCTGGCGGGCGTAGTGGCTCAGGCCGTACTGCGTGAGGGCGTCGATCTGCCCCACAGCCTGCCAGGCCGAGGTGAGGCTGGTCAGGAGCCGAGACGTACACCGGATCGTCAGGCGCTCCGGCAGCGCGACTGCGCGCGCGAAGGTCATCGGTCGTCGCCGTCGGCCTCTGCCGCCGCGGCACGCAGCTCGCGCTCGGCGGCGTCGCGTTCACGCGCGAGTTCGACGGACAGCTCGGTCTCGGTCGGGAGGTAGAGTTGGTAGCGGCTGGCGTGAACCTGGCTGTTCTCCGGCAACGTGATGCGGACCATCGTGTCGTTCTTGTCGGAGCAGAGCACGATGCCGACGGTGGGCGCCTCGTCCGATGATCGTTCCGTCCGGTCGTAGAGGTTCACGTACATCTGCATCTGCCCGAGGTCCTGATGGGTGAACTTGACGAGCTTGAGGTCGACCAGGACGAAGCAGCGGAGCAGGCGGTTGTAGAAGACGAGGTCGACGAAGAAGTGATCGCCGTCGAGGCTGATTCGCTTCTGGCGAGCCACGAAACAGAAGCCCTTGCCGAGCTCGAGCAGGAACGTCTCGAGGCGGTCGATGATGGCCTGCTCCAAGTCTCGCTCCCGCCAGTTCGGGCGCTCCGCCAGGTCGAGGAACTCGAGCACGAGCGGGTCCTTGATGACGCTCCCCGGAGTGGTGACCTCCTGGCCCATGCGCGCCAGCGCGAGGACGCCGTCCTTGTCCCGGCTCTTTGCGTGGCGCTCGTAGAGGAGGCCATCTGGCGGTTCAGCTCGCGCACCGTCCAGCCCTCGCGCGCGGCCTCGATCTCGTAGAAGGCACGGGCGCCATCGCTCTCCACCTTCAGCAGGTTCGCGTAATGCGACCATCCCAGGGTCGGGGGAAAGAGGGCCACCACGCGGTCACTCGATTTGGCCAACAGCGTTGTCCGGATCTCGTCGGGGCCGGATTCGGCCAACAACGCTGACCGAATCTTCGCGACGTGCGGATCGACGGGCAGCTTCGAGCCCTCGGGGTAGACGCGGTAGAACTGCCGAATCCGCCGTACGGTCCGAGCGCTGAAGCCTCGGCCGAAGCGGTCCGTGAGGCGCCCCGAGACCCTCTCTACGAGCTCGTCGCCGTAGCCCGCGCGAGCAGCGCCCGCCTGCTCGATTTCGACGATGTCGCGGCCGATGAGCCAGTACGCGTGGACCATCGCCACGTTGGAGCTCCGGTCGACGTAGGCGCGCGCCGCCTCGATGGTGCGCTCCGCGTCATCCAGGAGGCGGCTCTCGTGCCCGTCGAGCGCGTCGGTCATCCGTGTTCCTCCGGGTGGGATGAACGCCAGATTACGCCACACGCGTGGCGCATACAAGCGCTAGGACCTCCGAAGTCGTCGCGCTGTTAACCAAAGGATCTCTAGAGTTAAACGGGTTCAGGGCGTCTTTGGGCGTCTTTCCGCCACCAGAGCACCCCTCCGACGCCAAGATGGCGGATTGGCGGAAATGGGACGGCTCCGAAGTGCTCTCCGTCCGAATCACGCCGCGAGCTCCGCTGGCGTCCCCCAACCTACGGAACCCCGCGAAAAAAGCCCCGAAAACGACAAAACCCCCGCCGACATCGTCAGCGAGGGCCCCGTAAAACAAAACGCCCAGGCCAACTAGCCCAGGCGTCACATGGCTCCCCTCGCGGGAGCTTGCGACGAAGCGGGCCGGATGAGGGCGCGGGCGCAAGTG
>CAZYSW010000729.1:0-2781 GCA_964650105.1 uncultured Nannocystaceae bacterium | reverse complement strand
GTAGACGCCGAGGGCGGTGAAGGGGCTCGGGTCGCCCGAGCCACCGAGCCCACGGCTGATGCCGACCACGTGATCCGTCTCCATGCGGACCCACTCCATGTCCTGGACGGTGGTTCCGACGTCCTCTGCGGTGATGTAGCGACCGGCCAGACCCTGGACGAAGCGACCGTAGCTGCGGAAGAGGATCTCGTTCTTGTCGGTCTTCGAGTTGCCGATGATCACGGCCTTGCCGCCGCCGAGGTTGAGCCCGGCTGCCGCCGACTTGTACGTCATGCCTCGGGCCAGGCGGAGCGCGTCGGTGAGCGCCTCGGCATCGGTGGCGTACCGCCACATCCGCGTGCCTCCGAGGGCCGGGCCGAGCGTCGTGTCATGGATCGCGATGATGGCCCGGAGTCCGGTGACCTCGTCGTAGCAGAAGACGACTTGTTCGTGATGGCGACGTTCGAGCTGCTCGAAAATGTTCATCCTGCCTCCGAAACGATCGGTTGACCGAACCAATACACCAGAAACGCCGGCCTTTAGGAGCGCGCGTTCGCCAACCCGAACGGGCACCGGTTTTCGGGGTCCCGGCCGGCGAGGCGGCGGTTCTCACTGTCCTTCGCCGTGTCCGTGGGCGTGCGCGCGGTGACGCAGGGGGAGAAACGAGTGCGAAGTCACGGCGCGTGATGCTCGACTTCGCCGCGGTTGCAGACCGAAGCCCGAGGGGCCGGGCGCGCGCGGGGGTCACTCGAAGAGATGGTCGAGGAGGAGCTTCTTGACGGCCGTCGCGTCGAGCTGGCCGTCGCGGAGGCGGTCGTCCCCGAGGAGCGCGGGGGTGTCGGTGACGAGGACCGGGCCGTGGTCGGGGTGGTCCGTGGGGCGTCCGTGCGAGCCCCCGACCAGGGAGGCATCGAGCGGGACGACATCGAGGAGGGTTCGTAGATTGAGCACCTTGGAACGCAGCAAGCGACCGGCGACGTAGAGGCGCGGAAGGGGCAGCTCGGGGTCGACGAACAGCTCGGCCGGGTCGTAGCCCGGCTTGCTGTGGATGTCGACGGTACGCGCGTAGTCGGGTGCATGGCGGTCGTCGTTCCACCAGTAGTACGTGAACCAGCGGTCGGCGCGGCTGAGCGCGACGAGCTCGCCCGAGCGCGGATGATCGAGGCCGAGCTCGCGCTTGCCGTCCTCGTCGAGGACGCGCTCGACCCCATCGAGCGCCTCGAGGAGCGCCTTGACCTCGTCGACGCGACCGGGATCGCGGACGTAGACGTGAGCGATTTGGTGATCGGCGACGGCGAAGGCCTCGCAAGCGCCGGGATCGAGGTGCTCCTCGCCGAGCTCCTCCCGAAACGACAGGAGGCCGTTGTCGCGCAGCGCTCGGTTGACGTGCACGGGGCCGGTGACCGGGGTGATGCCGTACTCGGACAGGACGACCACTCGCAGGCCGTCGTGGCGGGCTCGGTCGACGAGATCGCCGGCGACATCGTCGATCTCGCGCAGGCGCAACTCGACGTCGGGGTGCTCGGGGCCCTTGCGCTGCAGGTCGTAGTCGAGGTGCGGGAGGTAGACGAGGGTCAGCGTCGGTCGATGGCGCGCGAGCACTTCGAGCGCGCAGTCGGCGATCCATCGCGAGGACACGATGTCGGCCCGCGGCCCCCAGAAGTTGAACAGGGGAAAGGTGCCGAGCTCGGCCTGGAGATGGTCGCGAAGATCGGGAGGGTGGGTATGGATGTCGGGGAGCTTGCGACCGTCGGCGCGGTAGATGGGGCGGGGTGTCACCGACCAGTCGACGCTCGCGTACATGTTGTACCACCAAAAGAGCTTGGCGCAGGTGAACCGCGCGTCACGGCGGCGGGCGGCCTCCCAGATCTTTTCGCCGGCGACCAGATGGTTGGACTGCCTCCACAGCCAGACCTGGGCGAGCTCGCGGAAGTACCAGCCGTTGGCGACGCAGCCGTGATCGCGTGGGAGGGTTCCCGTGGTGAAGGTCGACTGGACCGAGCAGGTGACGGCGGGGGTGATCGTGCGCAGGGGCAGCGCCCTGCCCCGCTCGGCCAGCGCCGACAACCTGGGCATGCGGGAGAGCAGCGCCGGCGTGAGGCCGACGACGTCGAGGACGAGGGTCCGCTTCATCGGGAGTCGACCACCGGCGTCTGGCCCCGGAGCACCGAGTTGCCTTCCCACAACCGCGTCTGATCGACGGACGGACGGTGCTGCACGCTTTCGAGGTCCAGGCGGCCGCTCTGCGAAAAGAACGAGACGGGGTTGTGCCAGCAGATCTGCTCGATGGTGGACTCGGGGATGCCCGCCTCGCGCATGGCCTGGGCGGTCTTCGGGACTTTCAGGGGGTCGCTGACGCCCCAGTCCGCGGCGCTGTTGATGATGACGCGCTCCGCACCGAACCGCTGCACGAGCGCGACCATGCGGTGCTCGTCCATCTTGGTGTTCGGGTAGATCGAGTGGCCCGCCCAGCACCCGGAGTCGAGGACGTGGGGAAGCGTCTCTTCGTTGTTGTGATCGACGACGACCTTTTCGGGGGCGATGCCCACCTCCTTGACGAGATCGAGGGTGCGCAAAGTCCCCTTCTTCTTGTCCCGGTGCGGCGTGTGAATCAGCGCCGGCAGGTCGTACTCGACGGCGAGCTCGAGCTGGGCAGCGAAGTACTTCTCCTCCGCTGGCGTCATGTCGTCGTAGCCGATCTCGCCCACCGCGACCACGCCTTCTTTCTCGAGGTACAGCGGAACGAGCTCCATCACGCCCGGGGCCACGTCGGGATTGTTGGCCTCCTTGGGGTTGAGCGCG
>CAZYSW010000728.1:0-2784 GCA_964650105.1 uncultured Nannocystaceae bacterium | reverse complement strand
CGGGCTTGTCGGGGGGCAGGCCCGCCGGCTGTCGCGTTCCGATCTGGCGGCGGCGCGGCAGGACGCGGCCGACGTCGATACGCGGGTGGTCCAGCTCGAGGGGCGCGTGCACGACCTGGGCCTTCGGCTCGCGCTGGAGGCGGGCCTTCCCCCCGACAAGCCCGTCGCGACGCGTGGACCGACGCCCGAGCCCACGTTGCCCGCCGGGGACGTTCTCGCCGAGCGCTTCGCTCGGGTCGATGCGCTGCCGCAGGTCACGACGGCCCGGCTCGAGGCGGTCGCCGCCAAGGCACGGGCGGCGGAGGCCCGCGCCCAACGGGGCACGCAGCTCACGTTGGGGGCCGCGACCATTCACGACGGGCCCGGGGAGCTGATCGTGCAAGGTGTGGTGGGGGTCTCGATTCCGCTGTTCGATCGCGGTCAGGCCGAGGTCGCGCGGGCACGGACCGAAGCGGGATTGTCCGAGGCGCGGGCCGAGCAGGAGCGACGCGCCGTTCGACACGCGTTGGCCCAGGCGCTCCACGAGCTGCACCACACCCGGTCGTTGCGTGCGCGCCTGATGTCGGAGGTCCTGCCGACCATTCACGAGCTGGTCGAGGCCCGCGAGCGAGGCCGAAGCGTGGGGGAGACGACGGTGTTCGAGGTGTTCGCGGCCCGTCGCGAGCTGCTCGCCGCCCGGCTGGCGTTGGCCGAGGCCGAAGGTGAGCTGACCTGGGCAGAGATCGTCGCCTGGATCTATCTGGCGGAGATCGAGCACGGCGAGGCACAGGCGCGGTGAAGTGGTGGATCGCCGTAGTGCTCGCGTTCGGGTGGACCGGATGCGGGGGAGAGCCGAGGACCGACGAGACCTCGGCCGAGCGCAGCGCCCGACCGAGGGCGTCCCCCACCGCCTGGGTGCGCGTCACGGCGCCCGAAGATCTCGCGCTGGTCGAGATCCCGGCCCACGTGGTCGGAGATCCCGAAAGCCGAGCCGCCATCGTCCCCGTGTTCGAGGGACAGGTGGTGCGCGTCCACGTGCAACCGGGCGACACCGTACGAGCGGGGGATCCGATCGCCGATCTGTCCATGCCCGAGGTGACGCGGGCAGCGGCGGTCCTGTCCGCGACTCAGCGCCAGCTCGCCTTGCAGCGCGAGCGTTTGGCGGAGCTGGAGCGGCTGCGCGACCAGGGCCTGGTCGGAACCCGGGAGGTGTTCGCAGTCCAGGCTCGAGTCTCCGAGCTCGAGTCGGAGCGGGCGGCCGCCGAAGCCATCCTGGCCACGGCCGGGGGACGAAACCGGCTGCACGATCACGCGCTGCGGCTGCAGTCACCGACGACGGGCACCGTCACCGAGGTCGACGCCATGCCCGGGCAGATGCGTGGACCGGCCGAGGGCCCGTTGGCGGTCATCGTGTCCGAAGGGTCGGCGCGCGTCGAGGCCCACCTCCCGGGGGCGCTGCCCCAGGCGGCCTCGATGGCCTTCGTCACCCGAGAAGGTCGCGAGGTCCCGCTGCGATCCGAGCCGATCGCGACCGTGGTGGATCCGATCGACGGCATGACGCGGGTGTGGCTGGTACCTCGAGACGAGAGCGTGAAGCTGATGCACGGGATGCGGGGGAGCCTGCGGATCGAGGCCGCAGCCGCGGAGGTCGGAGAGGACACCCTCCCCTTGTTGCAAGTGCCCAGCGGGGCGCTCGAGCTCGACGCGGGGGGCGGCGCCGTGGTCGTGGCGCGGCGCGGTGATGCGGCGCCGCGCGAGGTCGCGGTGACCGTGGAGGCGCAATCGGGCAGCGCCGCGCTGGTCCGGAGCGCGGAGCTCCGCGTCGGAGACGAGGTCGCGACCGATCCGGCGTTGGTGCTGGGCGAGCCCGACCAGGGAGGTCACGCCCATTGATCGAGCGCACCGTCGGCTGGGCCGTCCGTCGACGCGTATCGGTCGTGCTCGTCGCGCTGGCGCTGGCGATCACGGCGTTGGTGCTGGGAGCGACCCGCCTTCAGTTCGATGCACTGCCCGACGTGACCAGCAACCAGGTGATCGTGCTGACCCGCGCTCCAGGGCTGACGCCCCAAGAAGTCGAGCGCCTCGTGACGCGGCAAGTGGAGCTGGCGCTCGGAGGGATCCCCGAGCTGGAGCAGCAGCGCAGCATCTCTCGCTACGGGATCTCGTCGGTGACGGCGATCTTCGGGGACGGCGTCGACCCGTGGCTCGCGCGACAGCAGGTGCAGGAACGGATCGCACGGATCGGAGACGAGCTCCCCAGCGGCGTGCAGCCGCCCGAGCTCGCCCCCTACACGGGCGGGCTGGGCGAGGTGTTCCAGCTCACCGTGAGCTCGCCCGAGCGCACCGAGGCGGAGCTCCTCGAGCTGACCCATCTGCGCCTGACGCCGATCCTCACCGCCGCGTCCGGTGTGGTCGAGGTCAACGTGTGGGGCGGACGGCAACGGACGCTGGAGGTACGGGCGGACCCCGAGCGGATGGTTCGCTACGGCGTGACCCTCGCCGAGCTCCGGCAGGCGCTGTCGCGAGCCAGCGATGCGGCCGCCGGAGCGTACGTGCAGGCCGGTCCCAGCCAGGCGCTGCTCAGGGGCGTCGCCTGGCCCCGCACGCCCAGCGAGCTCGGGGCCGCCGTGCTGCCGCGCCGCGATTCGGTGACGACGCGACCCCTTCGCGTATCGGACGTCGCCGACGTGGTCGAAGGCAGCCTGCCGCGGATCGGTGCGGCGACGACCGACGGTCGGGGCGAAACGGTCTACGTGATGGTGCAGATGGCCCGCGACGGCAACGCGCTCGACGTGTTGGAGGACG
>CAZYSW010000727.1:0-2786 GCA_964650105.1 uncultured Nannocystaceae bacterium | reverse complement strand
GTAAGTGCCCGGTGAACCCCGGGGTGCGTCCCCCCACGTGGGGCGCCGAGCCTCGGGCATGGCGAAGAAATCCAGCTCGAAGAAGTGGACCGCAGCGTACGCAGAGCGACTGCTCGACCGCGCCGATGCCCTGGGTCTGAGCGATTGCGCGTTCGGGAAGCATGAGGGAATCGACCCGCAACGGATCTCCTGGTGGCGCAAGCGGCTTGGCCGGCCTCGGAATCGAAACGCGGTATCGAAATCCTCTTCACCGAGGTTCGTGGAGGTGCGAAGTGCGACGCCGACGTCGTTGGAAATCGAGGTCCGGCTGAGGAACGGTCGGTGTGTGGTCTTCCCATCTACGATCGAGCCGCGAGTCTTGGCGGCACTGCTCGACGCGGTGGAGGTCAGTGGATGCTGAGCATCCCACCCACCATGCGCGTCTTCGTGGCGGTGGAGCCGACCGACATGAGAAAGTCGTTCAGCGGCCTGGTCAGCGCGACGCGGAGCGTCATCCGACAGGACCCTCTTTCGGGCCATCTCTTCGTGTTCTTCAACCGTCGAAAGACGATGATGAAGTCGATCTTCTGGGACCGCGGCGGCTACTGCCTGATCGCGAAGAGACTCGAGAGAGGCGCGTTCATCTTGCCACCTGCTGGTCGCACCGGAGTCGTCGAACTGGAAGCCGCCGAGCTCGCGTTGATCCTCGATGGCATCGACCTCTCCAACGCTCGAAGACGTCCTCGATGGGAACCGTCGCCGACGTGGTCGGCGTCACCGTGAAAAAGTTCTTGCATCGCGAGATCCTGTATGGCTTATGAAGAGCGTTGCCCTCTGCTTCGCACGAAACGGATCTCGACGCTGTCGTCGACGCGCTCGCCCACCTGTTCGACGAAGGCAAGAAGGATGTGCTGCTCGGAGCGGTCCGTACGGCGCTCGGTTCTGCGCTCGCCGAGAACCGAGCGCTGAGCCAGCGCGTGGCCGAGCTGACCAAGCGCGTTTACGGCCGCAGCAGCGAACGGATCGACCCGAACCAGCTTCGTCTCGCGCTCGAGGAGATGCGCGCAGACGAAGCTGCCAAGGTTGAGGATCCCGGCAAGGCAGACGACGGCGACGTACCCAACGACCCTCAGCCTTCGCGGTCGGCCTCGGCCAAGGACAAGCGTCGCGGCAGGAAGCCGCTTCCTGCGTCGCTTCCCCGCGAAGAGATCCGGCTGATGCCTACCGACGAGCAGCTCGAAGGAAAAGGGCAGATGTCGAAGGTCGGCGAGGAGAGCTCTGAGGTGCTCGAGTTCATCCCGGCGACGTTCAAGGTGCTCGTCTATATCCGCGAGACATGGTCGAACGACACCGGGGAGATCGTCACCGCGCCACCGCCCAACAAGATCATCGCAAAGGGGATCCCAGGGCCGGGATTGCTGACGCACATCGCGATCTCGAAGTACGTGGACCACACGCCGCTGGCTCGACTGTCGAGAATCTTCGCGCGATCCGGCGTTGAGCTCCATCGCAACCGACTCGTCGACTGGATTGCCGTCGTTGCCGATCTGCTCGAGGCGGTGGCCAAGCGGATTCATCGGCTGGCGATGGCAGCTCACGTCCTCCAGGTGGACGACACGCGGCTCGACGTCCTCGACCGAGAGAAAGCCAAGAACATCAAGAGAGCCCATCTCTGGGTCATGGTGGGCGACAAACGCTACGTGTCGTTCAAGTACACCGAGGACTGGACGGCCGACCGTGCCGAGGAGTTTCTCGGCGAGAGGATCGGCTGGATGCAGGTCGACGGCTACGGTGGCTATGAAGCGATCGCGAAGGACCGGCCGCTACTCCTCGTGGCGTGCTGGATGCACGCGCGTCGATATCTGGTGAAGGCGCTCGATGCGAACGACCTGAGAGCCGCCGAGCCTCTCGACATCATCAAGAGGATGTACGAGGTCGAGGCCGCGTCGAAGGAAGCCGGCGAGAGCCACGACGAGCGGTACGAGCGACGGCAACGCGATCTGGTGCCGCTGCTCGACGAGCTCGAAACGTGGATGACCAAGAACGCCGGTGTCGCGCCTCCGAAGGAGCCCCTCGGAAGAGCGCTCACCTATCTCGCAAACCACTGGGAGCTTCTGCGAGTCGTCGAGAAGGACGGAGCGCTGGAACTGGACAATGGCGAGGTCGAGCGAGTGATCCGCGGTCCAGCGATGGGACGACGCAACTGGCTCTTCGCCGGATCCGACGAGGGGGGGCACCGGGCAGCGATCATCCTGACGGTGCTCGAGACCGCGAAGCGTGCGGGCGTCGACCTACGCGAGTACTTGCAGGACGTGCTCGTAAAAATCTCCGAGGGCTGGAAGCAGTCCCGGCTCGACGAGCTCCTGCCGCACAACTGGGCCGCAGCTCCACCCGCCTGAGCCCCTCGCCGCACGTCTATCGCGCGGCTTGCCCCGGGAACACCCGAAGTTCAGCGGGCACTTACGTATTTCTTGAAGAGCGCTGCGCGCTCTGCATCCGGCATCGAAAACCAGTCCATCATCTCAGATAGTTTCCAGTCGAATGCACCGGACATGTCGATCTTCACGTCCGTGATCATTTGGCCCGATTGCTGGATGCTGGTCGTCGCTTACGCGACGGAGTGCGTGTCCTTGACGCCTTGCTCGTAGGAGATGCCGTCACGCTTCATGCGTTCAAGCTGCATGACGGCTTCGATGTTCTGGATGGTGCTCATCTTGACGACGTTGGTCTCGCGGAACTAACCTAGAAGCTTCGGGTCTTCGGAAGAATTCGTGGGCGGAATTCGTGAGGGGTAGCGGTCGCGAGGA
>CAZYSW010000726.1:0-2790 GCA_964650105.1 uncultured Nannocystaceae bacterium | reverse complement strand
CCCTTACGGGCGCGACCGAAGCACGCCGGACGCCGAAGACGTGCTCGCGGTCGGCTCGCGCGCTCGCGGCCGAGACGTCACGAGGGTCGTGCCGGGGAAAGGGGCCGCTGGCGTCCGCGATCGGGGCGGCTCGCGCCCGATGACGACTGGCTGTATCGTCCGGCGCATGCCCCCCCTCGCTCGTCGCTCGTCCACGCTGCTCGTGCTCGTGCTCGCCGGGTGTGCCTCCAAGGCTGCAGACAAGCCGACTGCGCCACCGTCGGACGCGAACGCGCAGGCCTCCGCCTCCGAAGCGCGGCCCCTCTCGGACGATCCGGTCATCGCCGCGATCATCGAGCTCGGGCGCAACGACAGCCAGGTCGACGCGCACGTCCGCCACCTGACCGAAGGGATCGGTCCCCGCCTGACCTCGTCGCACAACCTGATGGAGGCCGAGCGCTGGGCGGTCCAGCAGTTCGAGTCCTGGGGACTGACCGCGCGACTCGAGCCGTGGGGCGAGATGCCGGTCGGCTTCGACCGAGGACCGTGGTCGGGAGGACAGGTCTCACCCCGGGAGATCGCCTACGAATTCGTGACCCCGGCGTGGTCACCGGGGGTGCTCGGCCCGCACCGTGCGGCCGCCGTGCTCTATCCGGCCACGCCCCGTGCCGCGGCCGACAAGGAGAAGCTGGCGGGCAAGTGGATCGTGCAGCCGAGCTGGAAGCCGGGGGAGGGGCCCGACCGTCGCACGCGCGAGGCGATCGAGGCCGCGCTCGAGCAGGCCGGGGCGGCGGGCATCATTCGGGCCGATCGGGACGAGGCGGGCGAGCTCGTCCACACCAGCGGCGATCCCGACATCGACTGGGGCGACCTCCCGACGCTGGTGGACATCCGTCTTCGCGCCGATCAGCACCGCGAGCTCGTGGCCAGCCTCGAAGCTCAGCAGGAAGTCGAGCTCAGTTTCAGCATCGACAACCGCTTCTTTCGCGGCCCGGTCGTGCTCAACAACGTCATCGCGGACATCCCCGGCTCCGAGCGACCCGACGAGTACGTCATCGTGGGTGGGCATCTCGATAGCTGGGACGGATCCCACGGTGCGGTCGACAACGGCACGGGGGTCGCCACCACCATGGAAGCGGCCCGCCTGCTGACGAAGGCCGGTGCGCGTCCCAAGCGGACGATCCGTTTCATGCTGTGGACCGGCGAAGAGCAGGGCCTCCTCGGTTCCCGCGCCTACGTGGCCAAGCACCCCGAGGAGATGGAGAAGATCAGCGCCGTGTTGGTGCACGACGGCGGCACGAACTATCTGTCGGGGCTTCGGGTCACCCCCGAGATGATGAGCGACATGAAGAAGGTGTTCGCGCCCGTCTTCGAGCTCGACCCCCAGATGCCTTTCGCCCTCTATCCGACCGAAGCCCTGCGCGGCGGCGGCAGCGATCACACCCCCTTCCTCGATGCCGGTGTTCCGGGCTTCTTTTGGATGCAAGAGGGTCGGTCCAACTACCGCTGTCATCACCACACCCAGTTCGACGACATCGACGCGGTCATTCCCGAGTACCAGCGCCACTCCGCGATGGTCGTGGCGATCGCCGCCTACAATCTGGCCAGCCTCGATCACCTGCTCGATCGGACCAACAGCCGGCCCTTGGGCGATCGCCGCAGTGGCGTTCGTCTCGAAGGCATGAAGATCATCGAGGTCGAGAAGGGATCGCCACCGGGGAAGGCGGGTTTGAAGGTCGGGGACGAAATCCTCGCCGTCGACGGCAAGGAGGTCGCACATCGCTACGCGCTGTATCGCGCCGTGTCTTCGGGTGATGCGAAGAAATCCATCACCATCAAGCGCGGCAAGAAGAAGCTCGATGTCGTGGTCGACTACTCCGACCCGGAGGTCGACGCGGAGATCGAGCGTCGCAAGCAGGAGCGGCTGCAGAAGTACGGCCCGGATGCGCTCACGGTGCCTCCCGAGCTCGAAGCCAAGACCGCGACCATGTTCGGCCGCGACGAGAGCTGCCGACCGAAGGCGAACCCGTGACCCGACGACGAGACCTCCGACGCCTCGGTTTGCGAGCCTTGTCCGCCTTCGTGCTCGGGCTGGCCGGCGGCGCGACCGAGGGGTGCCACGAGCACGATCCCCACTGCCACGGACGAACGTGCCTGTGCCGTGACGAGACCTTTTGCGATTTCGATTGCCCCACGAACGGCTGTGACGTGGTGTGCGAGAGCCTCAGCGAGTGCTTCGGCGGCTGCGGCGATGCGTGTGCGTTCACGTGCCGCGACGCCTCCGGCTGCGATCTCGAATGTGGTGACGCGTGCGAGGCGGTCTGCGAGAGGGTGTCGAGCTGCAACATCGATTGTGGCGAAAACTGCGACGTCATCTGCCGCGACCTGTCCTCCTGCTCGGTCCGAATGATCTCGGGCAGCGTCCTGTGCGAGCGCGTGGGCGGCTGTGATGTCGCCTGTCTCGGGTCCGACGGCGGCTCGACGGCGGCCGAAGACTGCGGCAACGGCCGGTTCGCCTGCGGCGGGTGCTGAAGCCCCCCGCCGCATCGACGTCGGCGTCTGCGGCAGCCCCGTGGACCGAGCACGCCCGGGTCGGGGTCCCGCCGAGGTGGAGCTTCAAAGCCCCTCGAGCTTCTTTTTGGCCGCCTCGGGGAGGCTCTCGTCTCGCAGCGCCCGGCGGGCGAGCTCCCGCGCCGACGCGGCGTTGCCCGTGGACGCTGCGGCCAGGGCCGCCACCACGTAGCTGTCGGCGGGACCCTGGCCACCGGCGTCCGAGAGGATCTGGGCGGCCCGCGCGGCGAGCGCGGGCGC
>CAZYSW010000725.1:0-2794 GCA_964650105.1 uncultured Nannocystaceae bacterium | reverse complement strand
TCGATCGCGCTCGCGAAGTGGGCTGCGGGGGCGTGACCGAAAGGGCCAGCACCGAAACGGACGGGGTGGAGAAGAAATCACGCAACGACATGGGCCGACGGATCGATGTAGAGGTTGCGGTCCCGAGCTGCGAGACCGATGCTCTGGAGGGCTGTTCGATGACACCGATGCGACGACGCCTGGGACTGGACGTGGTTGTGCTCGAGGCCGCCCTCGGAGCGGTGCTCGCCGGCGGATGTCTGATCCGAGACCCGAATCACTGCGCGAACCAAGATGGAGATGCGACGTGCGCCGCTCAGGGCGGCGGCCAATGCAGCGCGTGCGTGGCCGAGAACAACGGATGCGTGATGGAGACGCCCGAGCCGGCATGCCATGCGGTGACTAGCTCGGCGGCCGACGACGACGGCACGGGGCAGACGACGGACGACGAAGACGGATCCGAGTCCGACACCGGCGGATCCGGCGATTGTGCTTCCGAAGGGCTCGACGACGCGTGCCCCGAGGACGCTCCCTACTGCGATGCCGGTGCATGCACCCGCTGTGACGATGCAGGGGGCGACGATTTCTGCGCCGCCGTCGATCCCGGGCGCCCCGCTTGTCTGGAGGGCGCGGGCATCTGCGTGGCGTGCACCGCGGATGCCACGGCGGCGTGCCCCGACGACAAGCCGTTCTGCAGCGATAGTTACGTCTGCTCGGGGTGTACCGAGCACAGCCAATGCCCCGAGAGCGCGTGCAACCTTCGCACCGGGGCGTGCATCCACCCGGGGCGTGTCTGGTGGGTCGACCAGGACAACTGCCCCGGAGGCACGGGTACCGTCGACGATCCCTACTGCGACATCAGCACGGCGATCGCGAACGTCAAGAGCGGTGAGTCCGGGGTGGTGAAGATCGTCCCGGGCGCGAGCCCCTACGCCGCGTCGCTCATCGTCACCGCGAACCAAAAGCGGACCGTCGCGATCTTGGGGGCCGGGGGCAAGGTGGACATCGTCGGTGACAACTGGGGCCTGAACGTCTCGACGCACGACGTCTTCGCGCACAACCTGGTCCTCCTGTCGGGTTCGCAGTCGGGGGTGCGCTGCACCAACCACGGCAACCTCTGGTTGGACGACAGCGTGGTGGACAGCAACGCTCAGGGCGTTTTCGTCGACAACTGCACGGTGCGAATCCGACGCAGCCGAATCGTGGGGAACGCCGGCGACGGCGTCATCCTCACCAACGGCGCGCACCTCACCTTGGCCTCCGGCGTCATCGGAGCCAACGGAGACGCGGGCGAAGACACGGTGGGCCTGCGCGTGACGGACTCGACGTTCGAGATCCGATACGGGACGATCGCCCACAACTTCGGTTCGCAGGTGCGGGGGATCCTCTGCAGCGGCGGCGAGCCGTCGCTCGTCCGAAACAGCGTGGTCGTCGGACCCGGGCTCGCGACGATCGCGTGTGAGGCGGCCACCTTCGAGAACAGCGTGGTGGACACCGCGGGGCTTTCGGGGACGGGGAACGTCGAGGTGTCGGACTACAACGAGACCTGGTTCTCCGACGTCGAGGATCTGGATTTCCACGTTCGGTTCGGGAATACGAGCCCATTCCGAGACGTCGCCATCTGGGACCTCGGCGATCCCTCGTTCGACCTCGACCGGGCGCCACGCCCGGGGATCCCCGGCACGCCGGATTTCGCGGGAGCAGACGTACCGTGACACGCTGCATGGTTGCTTGGATGGTGGCTACGCTCGCGCTTGCCCCCACGCGTGTTGTCGCAGCCACCGACGACGAGCCGGAAAACTCGAGCGCGCCCGCCTCGTTGCGGGTGGACGTGTCGGGCCTGGGAAACGCTTACGAGCACATCAAGACTGATGTAGAGACGCGTGCCAGCGCCATCGTCGACGACCTCGGTCCCGAAGCGACGGCGGATGTGACGATTGATTGGATCAATCCCGACGACTTCCACTACGCGATCGAGGTCCGCATCGACTTGGGAGGAGGGACGAAGGTCGCCTCTCGGCAAGACGAGTGCAACGGCTGCACGGCGACCGATCTCGTCGATCGGGTCGTCTCGACCGCGGAAGCGGCGATCGCCGACGCGCAGCGGCAGGCCGAGGCCGCGGTCGAAGCCCCCGAAGAGCCTGCCGACCCGATCGAGGCGCAGCCCGCCGCGGCGGCCCCGATGACGGATGCCCCCCCCCGCCGAGCACGGCTGGGTGCCATGGGGTGGGCCGGCGTCGGGCTTCTCGTGGCCGGGGTGGGCACGGGCGGCACCGGTGGGGCCTTCCTGGGCCTCGGCCAGCGCAAGCCCAAAGACGAGCCGATCAAGCTCCGCGATTTCCGAACCCCCGGGATCGCGCTCGTGGCGACCGGCGGCGCGCTGCTCGTGACCGGCGTGGTGCTGGTGGTGCTCGATCGCAAGCGAGCCGAACGAAGGCTCTCCGTGCTACCGGGAATCGGTGGAGGCGTCGCGACGCTCGGGGTGGTGGGACGCTTCTGAGGCGGGCGTGCCTTTGCGGCAGGGTCACGCGCCCTTGATCCTGTACCCCTTCTCGCGGAGCACTGCAGTAACGACCGCCCAGACCGCTCCTGCGTCCGAGGCCACGTCGTTCCAGCGACCGGCGAAGCGGCCGCAAAACGAGGACTTCAAGACCTCGGGCACGGCGAGGCGGGCCTCCGAGGCGAACAGAGGGTGCTTGAGGTAGATGCACGCCTCTTCGGTCGCACGCACCGACAGGCTCGCCCCCAGGTCCGGAGCCTTGCGGACGGCACTCGCAACGGCACCCACGTCCTCGACCAGCTTGCGAGGAAGCTC
>CAZYSW010000724.1:0-2804 GCA_964650105.1 uncultured Nannocystaceae bacterium | reverse complement strand
CGTCGGGCCTTCCATCGCGTCGGGCAGCCAGGTGTACAGCGGGATCTGAGCGCTCTTGCCCGTGCAGCCCAAAAAGAGCAGCGCGCAGGCCAAGGTGGCCGCGGGGACGCCGAGCACCGCCGTGGTGACGAAGACGTTTCCGGTCTCGCCGCCGTTGGCGATCTCCTGCCGGATCACGTCGAAGTCCAGGCTGTGTACGCAGGCATAGATGACCAGCATCCCCAGCAGGAAGCCGAAGTCACCGATACGGTTCATCACGAAGGCCTTGCGGCCCGCCGTGGCCTTGGCCTCGTCGGTGAACCAAAAGCCGATGAGCAGGTAGGAGCACACGCCCACGCCTTCCCAGCCCACGAACATGAGCAGCATGGACTTGCCCAGGACCAGGATCAGCATCGAGGCCGTGAACAGGTTGAGGTAGGCGAAGTACCGGTGATAGGCCGGGTCCTTCGCCATGTAGCCCACGCTGAAGATGTGGATGAGGAGGCCGACGCCGGTGATGACCAGGCACATCACCGCCGACAGCGAGTCCATCATCAGCTCGAACTGGATGAGCGTCTCCCCCGAAGCGATCCAGGTGTAGACCTGCTGGACGATGCGCTCCTGGCCGTGCAGGGCCACCAGCTCGCCCGCGGCGTCGAAGCGCGGCCGCCACATCGCGTCGCCGAACACCGAGACGGTGAAGAAGCACGAGAACGCCACGGCCGCGATCGCCGCGAGGTGCACCACCTCGCGGCCCAACCGGTCTCCGAGGCTGCGCATCAGCCAGCCGCCGAAGAGCAAATTGAACACCGCCCCCAGCAGTGGAAACAGCGGGATGAGGACGAGGTTGTAGGTCTGATTGGCGTCCATTAGTCGCGCAGAAGCGAGAGGTCGTCGATGTCCGTCCCGGTCCGGGCGCGGAAGATGCTGACCACGATGGCCAGTCCCACGGCTGCTTCGGCCGCCGCCACGGCGATGACGAACATCGCCATCACCTGTCCGTCGAGGTTGCCCCACAGCCGCGAGAAGGCGACCAACGCGATGTTGGCCGCGTTCAGCATCAGCTCGATGCTCATCAGGATGACGAGCACGTTACGCCGCACGAGGACGCCGACCGTGCCCAACAAGAAGAGCACCACGGCCAGATAGAGGAAGTGCGTGACGGGAACCATGCTGATCTCTCGCGGTGAGGCTCAGGTGCCTCCGTCGTGACCGGTGGCCGAGGGGGCCCCGAAGTCGGTGTAGGGGGAAGGCCCCAGCCCCCGATCCGGTGCGTCGAGGGGCTCCGATTGGGGCTCGAGGCCGGTGTCGTGCATCTCGGCCCGACTCATGCCGGCGTCGCGCGCCTGCTTCTCGCGTTCGCGCCGGCTCCGCGCCACCACGACCGCGCCGATGACCGCGGCCAAAAGCAGCAGCGAGATGGCTTCGAACGCGAACAGATAGTCGCGGAAGATCTCGCGACCGATTCCGTCGGCCGTCCCGAACTCGGGGGGCAGGTCCTCCGGACCGGGGGTGATGAACTGGCGCGCCAACGTGCCGACGAGCACCCAGGCCAAAAAGCCGACGGCAATGAGCAACCCGCCGTAATACCCCACCTTGGCCACCCGCGAGGGCCGGCGGTGTTCGGCGAACCCGCGCTCGTCGACGTCGAGCACCATGATGACGAAGACGAACAACACCATCATGGCGCCCGCGTACACCAGCACCTGAATCGCGGCCAGGAAGGTCGCCGACAGCAGGATGTAGCAGACGGCCACCGAGAAGAACGACATCACCAGGCACACCGCCGCCGCGACGGGGTTGCGACGCGTGATCGTCCCGAGCGCCGATAGAACCGCCAGGGCCGCAAACACGAAGAAGATGATCTCGGCGCCGCTCACACGACCCCCGCCGCGGGCTCGCGATCCCCCACGCCCGCCCGCGCAGCGTGGGTACCGTGTTTGATCTTGGCCTCGAACTCGTCTCGGAACTTGGTGATGAAGGCAAGCGTGGGCCAGGCCGCCGCATCACCGAGTGCGCAGATGGTGTTGCCGGCGATGCCGTCGGCGATGGACGCCATCAGATCGACGTCCCCGGGGTTTCCGTGCCCTTCGGCCACGCGATGCGCGATTGTGGCCAGCCAACCGGTGCCTTCTCGACAGGGCGTGCACTGCCCACAGCTCTCGTCGGCGAAGAAGTGCAGGATTCGCCACAGGGCCTTGGTCATGTCGGTCGACTCGTCCATCACCACGACGCCGCCCGATCCCGCCATGGTACGCAGCGTTCGCCCGCCGCCGAGGTCGAACTTGACCCCCGGTCGGACCTCGACCTCGCGGATCCGCTCGTCTTGCTGAAGTGCATCGAACTCGAAGGGGACGTCGAGCTCGTCGGCCGTCAGGAGGGGCATCGACACTCCGCCGGGGATCACCCCCTTGACGCGGCGCCCTCCGCGGATTCCTCCGCAGATCTCCTCGATCAGCTCGTTGCCCGTCACGGTGAGCGGGAGCTCGTACACCCCCGGCTTGTTGACGTGTCCGCACACCGACACCAGCCGCAGACCGCCCGAGCGCCCCACGCCGAGGTCGGCGAACGCCTTGCCGCCGTACTCGATGATCCACGGCAGGTTGGAGATGGTCTCGACGTTGTTGACGACCGTGGGCTTCCCCCACAGCCCCTTGACGGCCGGGAACGGAGGCTTGAGCCGCGGCCATCCCCGCCCCCCCTCGAGGCTCGAGAGCAGAGCCGTCTCCTCGCCGCAGATGTAGGCGCCCAATCCCCGGTACACCGTGATGTCGACGCTGAAGTCGGAGCCGAACACGCGCTCGCCCAGGTAGCCCTTGGCGTAG
>CAZYSW010000723.1:0-2807 GCA_964650105.1 uncultured Nannocystaceae bacterium | reverse complement strand
CACGGCCCCCTGAGACTCTCATAGCACCTGGATCAGCTTTCGGGGAGCAGGTCAGGGCCCCTTGTACATCGAGCCGGGGGCGCCGTGGCAGAACGCCCTCGGGGAGTCGTTCAACGGGAAGCTGCGCGACGAGTGCCTGAACCTGGAGCTGTTCACGAGCCTCGCCGAGGCGCGGGTGGTGCTCGGCGACTTCCGGCTGGAGTACAACCACCGGCGGCCGCACTCGGCGCTGGGGTACCGGACCCCCGCGGAGTTCGCGCAGGCGTGCAGGCGGGCTCCTCCGCTGCGGCTCGCTGCGCTCGCCTCCGCTGCGGACCCCGCCTGCACGCCGGAGCACGTAGACTTGGCTGCTCTCACTCAGACTGGTACATGAAACTCAGGCAGGTCACGCTCGCTGACCAAGAAACGCCTGCGGTCGGTCTGCAGGTGCGACTACCTCACGCCTCGGAAACAGTGAGGATCCGTATTATACGCATCACGATTGGAAGCCGTGCGTCGCTCGGTCCACAAGTGCCTCTGGCCGCAGCGTTTGCGGAGTTAACGCGGCGCGAGTTTCAAACGCGATCGGTATTAGATGCTGATGGAAGACTGTACCTGTCGCTTCGAGGAGAGCTGGCGGCTTCGCCGATCAGTACCGGCAGCTGCTCATGAGGCCACACCAGTGGTTTGCTACCGGCGTACCGCATTCCAACCCCCTCGGCCGTACCTGTTCATCGCGTCCAGCACGCGCTCGAGTGGTCTATGGCGTAGCGGATGCCAGCGGGGTGCAGCCGCCGGTGTCAGTCCACCAGCGCCTTGAAGACGCAGTCGGCGGGGTCGGAGTAGAACTCAATGCCGATCTTCGTCCACAGCTCGTCGGGTAGGTCGTTGAGCGCCCGGCGGGCCGAAACCGGGATCAGCAGCGTCTGGGCCTGCTTGTCCACCGCAAGTTCAGCGATCGCAACGGGGTTGTGGAGCAGGTCGATCGAGCCCCCGAGGTTCAGCGGGCCGACGATGATCGTGCCGCCACGGGTGTTCTTCTCGAGCATGGCCCCGACCAGCGCGACGAGCACGGGAAGGCCGAGTCCTGCACCGGTGCGGTCGGCATCGAGGGCCCGCAACTGCACCGAAAACTCCGTCGCCCGCGCGTCCCGGTCCCCGACAAGCGACTTCGCCCTCGTGTACAGATTTTGCTCGCCGATGCGGACGCTCTCGCGGAACGAGGGCGGCACCGGCTGGTTGAGAATCCGCACACCACTCCCGGGGCCGGCGGTGACTTCGATGCGAAAGAGGCCGGGTCCGGTCTCACCGCCACCGGGGCCGAGAGCCCAGACCTGCCCGGGGGGCAACGGATCCTCCTCGATCGCCTCGTCGCTGTGCAACTCCGGCGTGGCGACGAACTTCTCGACGCCGTCAGCGCCCACCGAGTAGCTGAAGTGCGTGTTGCGGAACTCGCTCTTCAAGCAGCGCTTCTGCTGCTCCTTCACCCGCCGGCGAGCCTCGAGGGCCGTCCGTACCACCCACTCGAGGTCCTCGTCGGGCACGGGCATCTCGGGATCGGGGAAGAGGAGTTTGACGAGCCCGCTGACGGTCTTGTTCACGGCCTCAATATCGCGGCCGCTGAGGGCGCCGCCGAGGCGGACGCGCTGGTGCATCACGCTCACCCGGCTCGCGGTCCGCAGGCGGCTCCAGCACTCGCTCAGGAAGTCGCTGACGAGCCCGAAGTGGTTGGTGAGGTGGTCGTTCGGGTTGAGCTTGGGAAAGTCCCAGCCGGGAACGTACGCGTGAATGCGGTCCTGGAAGGCGGTGTCGTCGCGCATCTCCTTGGGGAGCGGGCTCAGCAGGTGTCCGATGCGCTGCTGCTGCTCCACGTCAACGTCGAAGTTGCCGACCATGACGATGCCGCCCTCGGCTCGGATGCTCTCCTTGCCCCGGCTGAACTCGCCGGAGGCCATGTAGCCCTTCATGATGTTGACGCCGTCCTTCTGGTCGAAGGAGACGCCTGAGACCTCATCAAAGCACACGACGTCGTACTGACAGACCAGCCCGCGCTGGCCGCTGGCGTTGTTCACGAACATCTTCGCGACCGTGGCCTTGCCGCCGGAGATCAGGTGCGAGTACGGGGAGATCTGTTGGAAGAGATGACTCTTGCCTGTGCCCCGCGGCCCGAGCTCGACGAGGTTGTAGTTTCGTTCGACGAACGGCACCATCCGGAGAAGCGTGACCATCTTGGCCCGCTCTGGGAGCGATGCTGGTTCGAGGCCGATGGAGCGGATCAGAAAGTCCTTCCACTCCGCGGTCGTGAACTGGGCGCGCCCGGCGGCAAGTGTGCGCAGGACGTCCGGGTTCGACATCTGGATCGGACGGAAGGACCCGACGCGGAAGGGGCGTCCGTTCTGCTGCTGGGCGGCGACGGCGTCGTACTCGAGGTTCACCTCGGCGTAGAAGCCATCGGTGAGCATCCGCTCGTTCTCGGTGACGAGCTGGTCATCAACCTGCACGTCCTTGAGGTTGAGGCTCGGCAACTCGACCACGTAGCAGTCGTTCTTGGCGTCGAGGCGCGCGCGAACAATGTCGATCAGCCGGACCTGCCCGTTCTGCCGGGCCTTTGACTTGAACAGTTCCTCCTCACCGGTGCGAACCGTCCGGTCCTTGAGCTGCCGTTCAACGATTTCAAGCCCCTCGGCGATCTCGGCCTCGTCCGTGCTCGCGCAGTACCGCCCGAGCAGGAACTCCACCACATAGCCGGGCACCGGATAGTTCTTCGCGTAACGCCGCACCAGATCCTTGCGGACCAGGTAGCCCTTGAACGCCGACGCGGCGATCCC
>CAZYSW010000722.1:0-2812 GCA_964650105.1 uncultured Nannocystaceae bacterium | reverse complement strand
GGTGTGTGCATCGAACCGCCCCTCGGGAGCGGCGGCTGCCCCACGGACGACAACAACCCGCCCACGTTCACCCATATCGGTGACGGCGTCGGCAGCAACAACGCCCTCGAGAAGATCATCCAGCACTGGGATTCCTACAAGGACGTGCTGCGCCCGACGGCGGCCAAGCACATCATCGTGGTCTCGGACGACGACTCCGACATGAGCGCCGCCACCTTCACCGCGATGTGGACCGCGCTGGATCCCAACAACGCCGATTTCACGTTCCACGGCATCGTCGCGCCGGAAGATCCGATCCTGGCCTGTCTGAGCCAGACGTCCTGCTGCGCCATCTCGGCCGCCGTCGGCCAGGAGTACATGACGCTGATCAACCAGACCGGCGGCGTGTTCGGGAATCTGTGCGATCAGCAGTTCCAGCCCATCTTCGACGCCGTCGCCACCCAGGTGGTCAACGAGGCCGAGATCGCGTGCGAGTTCACGATCCCCGAGCCTCCCGACGGAATGGCGTTCGACAAGGACAAGGTGAACGTCGAGTTCGACACGGGCATCGGTGCCACGCTGGAGATCGGTCGCGTCGACAATCCGGCCGAATGCGCGAACGTCACGGACGGCTGGTACTACGACGACTACGACGACCCGACGACGATTCTCTTGTGCCCGCAGACCTGCGACAAGATCCAGGGCTACGAGAACGCCTCGATCTCCGTCAAGTTCAACTGCCCGACCATCCCGGCTGGCTGACGAGCCCTACCGGCCACGCCGTCGACGTGGTCGAGGACGGCCTGGAGGGAGGCTCCGACGGAACACCCCGGTCAAAGAACGTAAGGCGGGTCGTTCTCGCAACCTCGCGAGAACGGTCTTTCGCCATGCGTGCGCCTTCACACGCGGACACGGGCACTTTACTCGATACGCCGAGACGGGAGTGTCGGCGCTTCTCCGCGGCCTCCGCAGACGCTTCAGCGACATTGTCACACCTTCTCCAACGAACCTCACGGAGCTAACGTCAGCGTCGTCAGCGGCGGACCGCCCCGCAGGTCGCCGCGGGAGAGGGCCAATGTCTCGCTCGTCGATGTCCTTCGGGCTCATCGGGCTCGGTTTGTTCGCCACCGCACCGACCCCTGCGTGGGCGGGCCCCGCCGTCCCCCTCGACGTCGGCATCGAGCCCCTCGACACCCCCGAAGGTGCGATCCCCATCGATCCCGATCATCTCCCGACGCCCAGCTTCGACGCCGACCTGCGGCCGTCTCGTCTGGGCGACAAGATCCTCTACGTCAATTTCGACGGACAACAGCTCACTCCGTGCAGCAGCAACTCGCCGCAGCAGAACTGCTCGAGCATCTTCTCGGGGACGGTCCTTCCGTTCTCGGGCGATGCAGGCAAGCGCGCCGCGATCATCCAGGTCGTGCGCAGCCGGGTCGCCGACTTCGGCATCACCATCACCGACACCCGGCCGCAAAGCGGCGACTACGACATGGAGCTGGTCGGCAACTGGGAGAATGCCAACCCGAGCTTCGCGGGTGTGGCCCCCAGCATCGACTGTTGGGATCAACGGGGAGGCGAGATCTCGTTCACGCTGGAGAAGAGCGGGACCTCGGACGGGATCGCCGAGATCATCCTGCAGGAGGTCGCCCACACCTGGGGGCTCGAGCACGTCAACAGCAAGGCGGATCTGCTGTACCCGACGACCGAAGGAACCAACAAGACGTTTCGCGACGAGTGCCTGAAGATCGTCAGCGACACGAACCTGAACCCGTCGAACGGCTACTGCAATTCGATGCACACCAACTTCTGCCAGTCGGGCTGGCAGAACAGCTACCGCGAGCTGCTCGCGTTGTTCGGCGAGTCGATCCCCGATACCACCGCGCCCTCGATCACCATCTCCAGCCCCTCGGACGGCGAGACCATCGAAGGCGGTGACATCGACCTCGTGGTCGCCCTGCAGGACGATCAATCCCCGCAGGTGATCGCCCTGAGTATCCTGCTCGAGAGCGTTGCCTTGCCCATGCCGGTCGAAAACGAGGGGGCCTTCGCGGCCCCGGCCGAGCTGGTGTTCCCGATCAAGGGGCTCCCCGACGGGACCTACACCCTCACCGTCGAGGGCGTCGACGAGTCGAACAACCCCGCCTCCGACGCGGTGACGTTCACGGTGACCGGCAACGGTGCCAGCGGCGACACCTCGGGTGGGGCGGACGGGGGATCGTCCGACGGGGGCGGCGGCGACGATGCGGAAAGCGGAGCCTCGTCCGCAGAGGGCGACGACTCCGGAGCCGACGGCGGCGAGACCGGCGACGTCGACGGCGGTGGGGACGGCGCACCTGCCGGGGATGCCACCGACGAGGGGTGTGCCTGCTCCAGCGGCCCGAGCCCGACGCGAACGGTGCCGCTGCTGCTGCTCGCGGGCCCGCTTCTCCGTCGTCGCCGATCGTCGCGCAGAGCCCTCTCGTCGCGCGTTTCGTGACGCGATCGCGCACCGCAGGGCACGCAGGCCCCGCCCCGCGGCCACGGCCCGCTCGACCGGCATACGAACGCGTTACGATGATGCGGTGCCGCATCCGGGCCTCGCTTTGCTCGCGCTCGCCGAGCTCGTGTCTCCGCCCCCGAAAACCACCGCGGCCCCGATCGAGCTCTCCACACCACCGCTGCCGTTGGCCCCACGGCCCGACGTGCCGCGTGCCCCCCGGCGAGGGACACCGGAGATCCTCTACATCAACTTCGACGGGGCGGTTCTGCAGGCGGGGTGCGGCAACGACTCTCGCTACGACTGCAGCACCCTCGCGGGCCTCTTCGACGGCTATGTGGGGCCCTTCACGGG
>CAZYSW010000721.1:0-2812 GCA_964650105.1 uncultured Nannocystaceae bacterium | reverse complement strand
TCAGGCCCGAGGTGGACGAGTGGATGCTTCGGCAGCGGCCGGGCGCGAGCCATGAGAACGAGGACCAGTCATGACAGACATCTCCAGCATCGTCGGCCCGGTGCTCTTCAAGGGCGGATCAGCTGTCGAGTACGCCGTCGAAACGCTCAGCAATGGTGGACTCGGAACTCGGCATCTCCCGACCGGAAAGATGGTGCCTCATGTGCTCGGCAGAGGTCCCGCCGACCTCATGGCGGAGGGGATTCGAGTGCCCAACTCGCCGTCTCCATTGATGCAGGTTGGCCAAGCCGGCGCACAGGCGATGCAGGTCGGACTTCAAGTCGCGAACCTCGGAGTGGGCCTACTGAACCTCGGCGTCAGCGCGTGGACGGCATGGAAGGTCCACAAGATGGACAAGAAGCTCGACTCGATCGCAACGACCGTCGATCGCGTCGACGGGAAGCTCGACACGGTCGCTGGCCTCCTGGAAGCGTCGGTGGTCCACTTTGATGGGCTCATCCGTGGGAACGCCCTGATGCTCGGATTCCTGATCGAACACCAGCAACATCTCGGCGAGGGCATCGCGCTGCTACGCCACGAACTCGCGCATGGAGTGCGCTCCATACACGAGGCCCTCTCGAGCGCCGAGGCTCGGCGAGAGGCCCGTGAACTCGAGCAGCAGATGCGCTCGCTCTTCCGCTACTACGAGGTCTGCACCCGCGAACTCGAGGCGGGGAAGCAACCGCCGACCGCAGACCTCCGGCGCATCGTCGATGTTGCCAGCGAGCTCATCGCGTGGCTCGACACGCGCTTGGCCGCAATGGCAGTAGGGCGCGTGGAGCGACTGCCGCTGTTCGTGGCCCGCGCCTTTGCCCTCCGCTTGGAGATGGAAGCTCGCGAGCTCTTGGATGAAGCCGCATCCGGCCGCGACATCGAGTACGCCAAACTGCGCGCAGCGATCCGCGGGGAGCTGCACGCACTCGCGCACAACGCGCCACTCATGGCGCTGGCGGCCGAGCGTAGCGCCGTGATCGAGGAGTACGTCTTCCTCCACCGGTCCCTGCGTGGAAGCGCGACGATGTTGGAATTGGAGGACGGCAGGACCCTCGCGATGTTTCCGCAGGACTTCCTCTCGTGGGACGACGGGCTCAGCGAGGTACGACGGCTGGTCGCCGTTCCCACTACTCGGGCGGCGCCTCGACGTCTCGAGCTGGAGACGCTCGAGGAGCACAACGGATGGCGACGCCTAAGCGGTCTCCCGAGAGGGGCCGCGGACGATGAAATCGACACCAGTGACCTGATCTCCGCGCTCGGCATGTCGACCACAGCTCCTCGTTCAGAGAGCGACCTTCGGAAGCTGTTGCGCGAGGGACCAGACGCGATTGACGTGGCGGTCTCGAGAATCGAACACGAGGTTGACGAATGAGCAAGAAGTCCCGCCCCGATGGCGTGGAGGTCGTGCTTTCCCGCGCGTCGGGTCGGTGGCGAGATCTGGCGGACTCCGTGAAGACCGTGGCTGACTCGCTGCGGTCCGCCGTTGGTGATGAAGCGTTCTCTGCCCTGGTCCCGGCGGTAGCCAAGCATCAGCGAGACCTCGAGCGTGCGCTGCAGCGCTTCGAGAACGCGGCACGACGGCCAGAAGTCGTCATCGCGACCACGGGCACTACGAGCTCGGGCAAGAGCACCCTTGCCAACCTGCTGATTGGCGACCTGCTCCTCCCCAAAGCCGTGCAGGAGATGAGCGCGGGGGTGGTGACGATCCGCCACAGCGGTGAGGAGCGGCAGCTAGTGGTCGAGGAGACGCGCGGCGCGATATGGCCAACCGGCACGTGGGAAGGCGTGTCCGCGGAGAGCGTTCGAAACCGGCTGAAGTCGACGATGCAAAGCTACCGGGATCTTCTCGGTGATGCCTCGCCCTCCAACAACATCGAACCTCCTCGGTTTCGCATCACGTGGCCGACTAGGCTTGGGCAGAGCCCTCATCGATTCGGCCTCCCGGCGAACGCTGACATCACGATCGTTGATCTTCCGGGGCTGAAGTACGTCGACGACGAGGTCAACGGCGGAGTCGTTCGCGAGCAGGCTCGGAAGGCGCTCTGTGTCGTTGCCTACAACTCCTTCGAAACGGACCCGCGCAAGCAAGATGCGCTGCTGCGGCAGATCGTAGATCAGGTCAAGGCGCTTGGAGGCTCTCCGGCCCGAATGCTCTTCGTCCTCAACCGGATTGATGCCTTCCGCACAGATTCTGACCCCGAGGCAAGCGAGAGAGCGTTCTGCGACCGAGTCACCCGTCAGATCCGGACAAGGATTCGCGACGCACTGTCCGAGTACTCGTCCGAGGCCTCGTCTATCGAAGCCATTCCGCTCTCCAGCGAGCCGGCGCTCTACGCTGTACTCGCAAGCCAGTCTGGCGGTGACGAACAGGCCGCCCTCCTGGCCCGGTTGGAAGACGAGTACAAGACGCTGTTCTCGCGAAAGGCCATGAACAGCCTACCGCGCGACCCCGTGGACTGGACGGAGTCCCAGCGCCGATGGTTCATAGACGAAGCCCGAGTGCAGTCACGCGCGGAGCAGTTCGAGGAGCACCTCGGGGCGCATGTCGCTGCCAAGCTTCCCGAAATCCTGCTGCCCGATCTCGTGGACGGGGTCTACCAGCCGGCCCGGCAAGTCCTCCAGGGACTTGATGCATTGGTCGAGGCTTATGGAAACCAAGAGCGTGCGCAGCTCGACGAGGCGATCGGGCGCCTCGAGGACCTGCACCGAAGGCTACGCCAACTTCAGAAGGAGGCGCTCGACCCTTTGGGCCCTCTCCGAGAGGTCGCGGCCGGCGACG
>CAZYSW010000720.1:0-2813 GCA_964650105.1 uncultured Nannocystaceae bacterium | reverse complement strand
TTCTGGCCTTCGGCGGATAGCTGGAAGGCTCAGTACCGTCCGTACAACGTCGTGAACGGGATTTTGCAAATCCCGGTGCGCGGCGTTCTGCTGCACGACTTTCCATGGCAGCTCGGATCGTGGGCCACGGGCTACGTCTACATCTGGAAAGCCATCGAGCGCGGCATGGCCGACTACAACGTCAAGGGTATCGCCTTGATGATCCACTCGCCGGGGGGCGAAGTGGCGGGCTGCTTCGAACTCGTCGATCGCGTCTATGGGGTTCGTGGTCAGAAGCCCATCCGGGCATTCGCGCACGAGTACGCATATTCAGCGGCCTACGCCATCGCCTCGGTCGCCGATGACATCACGGTCTCGCGGACGGGTGGCGTCGGATCGATCGGCGTCGTCACCATGCACGTCGACGTGTCCAAGATGATGGATGACATCGGCTACAAGATCACCTTCATCCATCGCGGCAAGCACAAGGTGGACGGCAACGCCTACCAGCCGCTTCCCGACGACGTGAAGGCCAGAATCCAGGCGCGCATCGACGCGCTCGGTGAAGTGTTCGAGTCATCTGTGGCTCGCAACCGGAGCATGACCGCCGACGTCGTTCGAGGATTCGACGCTCAGCCGTTCATGCCAGCAGAAGCACTGTCGAATGGGTTGGCCGACAAGATTGGCCCGCTTGACGATGCCATGGCCGCCTTCGTGGCCGATCTCTCTAAGGAAGAAGGAGAAGAGCAGATGTCCAACGAAAAGGACACGGCAGTCGATCAGGCTGCCATCGACGCCGCGCGTACCGAAGGGCATGCCAGCGGCAAGGCCGAGGGTTTCAAGGAGGGGGCGACCGCCGAACGGACCCGCATCTCGACGATCCTCAACTCGGAAGAAGGTCGGAAGCGGCCGGTGGCCGCGATGGCTGCGGCGCTCGATACCGACCTGAGCGCCGAGCAGGTGTCGGCGTTCCTCGCCAAGCTGCCCGAGGAGAAGTCGGAGTCCGCCGACGCGGACAAGCCGAGGAGCGACAACGGCCAGAGGTTCGACGCCGCGATGTCGGAGGGGAACCCGGATGTCGGGACGAGCGACGATGGCGGCGATGATGACAAGGACAGCGCCTCGGGCATCGTCGACTTCGCCGCATCCATGGGCCTTCCGGGGCTGCGCAAGCGCGCTTCCTGATCGCCTTCAATTTCAACTTTTACGTGACAACACAAGGAGGCTGAAATGGCCGAAGTCGCGGTTCCCTACATCGAAGCCGGTCAGGCGGCGTTCGATGCCCTGGACGAATACACGCAGAAGTTCCTGATCTCGGGAAGCCACCCCGTCCTCTCGCCCGGTTTCCCCATGCGGGTGAAGGCCGAGCAGGTTCTGCAGCAGTTCCAAGTCGTCGGCCTCGACGCCAACAACGATCTGGTCCCGGCAACCTGGCACGCCACCCCGGCGAACGCGATCCAGGCCATCGGCGTGGTCACGCAGGCCGTCACCGGCAACGACGAGGGTACGACGACGGTCCCCGTCTTCTATTCCGGCTGCTTCAACCCCGACGCCCTCGTGTGGGACGTCAGCTTCGACACCGAGGCGAAGAAGCTCGCAGCCTTCAACGGCGCTCCGACCCCCACGACCATCACGCTCCGCAAGCGGGGCTAACCGCAACCCCTCACCCGCTCCGGGCGGGCTGTAGAGAATGGAAGGACACTGAAATGGCCCCTTATGAGGTCTGGAATACCCGCAGGTCGCTCGGCGTGATGCGTGACGTCGAGCCGGCCTTCACCTACTGGACAGACATCGGCTTCAGCCGGTCCCTCACGTCCACGGATGAGTACGTGGATTTCGAGAAGCTGCCGGCAGTCGGCCGCAAGCTCGCCCCCTTCGTCCGCCCGCTCGGCAGCGGCAAGCCGATCTACGATGATCGCTCGACCGGCTTCCGCTTCAAGCCGGCCTACATCAAGCTCAAGGACGCCATCGATCCCACGATGCCGCTCGTCAAGCGCGCTGGCATCGACCGTTCCATGATCGAGCCGTCGCAGATCACGGTGATGCAGCGGCGCGACCTCATCCGCACGGCGATGACGGTGAGCCACGTCCAGGCCATCGAGCGCCGGTGGGAGTGGATGGCCGCCCGCGCGATCATCGACGCCAAGGTCACGATCGAGGGCGAGGAATACCCGGCCGTCGAACTCGACTTCCGGCGCGACCCGAGTCTCACCGTCGTCAAGACCGTCGACTATTGGGGCGACACGGGCGTCTCGATCTTCTCGGACATCCAGACCTTGGCGGATCGCATGTTCAATGCGCCGTTCGGCGGCTTCCCGACGCGACTGACCGTGGGTTCGAAGGTGTGGGCCGTGATGCGGATGGACAAGGAGTTCATGGAGCACATGGACACCAACATCCGCAATCCGCGCGCGACCGTCGAACGCGGTCTCATCAGCGCCGAGAAGGTGGTCAAGGTCGGCGAACTGGCGGTCGGCGGCGCGTCGGGCGCGGTCATCGAAGTCTACCTCTACCGCGACACTTACGTGGATGAACTCGGTATCGAGACGCCGTTCATGGACGCGACCGACGTCGTCCTGACCGCCTCGGACGAGCGGATCATGGGCTACCAGTGCTTCGGCGCGATCATCGACCCCTACGCCGAGTATCAGGCCCTGCCGATCTATCCCCGCAACTGGATGGAGCAGGGTGATCCCGCCGTCGAATATATCCTGCACCAGTCGGCACCGCTGTTCGTCCCGATCAACGCCAACGCCACCTTCAAGGCCACCGTCGTCCGCGACTAAGCCCTCGGTTGAAGGGCGGCCCTGGTCGCCCTTTTCACCTTTCAAACG
>CAZYSW010000719.1:0-2815 GCA_964650105.1 uncultured Nannocystaceae bacterium | reverse complement strand
TGAAGAGCTTGCCGACGAAGGCGCCGCCGGGCTTCAGCGCTGCGTCGGCGATGGCGAGCGCGCGCATGAACACGTCGAAGCTGCGGATCTGATCGGTCGCCTTGTCGCCCGTGGTGTTGGGCGCCATGTCGCTCACCACCACGTCGAAGGGCGCGTGTTCGGCCACGGGGCCGGCGCTGAGGAGGGCCTCGTCGAAGGCGTCGCCCTCGATCACGACGCAGTGTGCGGGGAGCGCCTGGCGCACCGGCTGCCGATCGATCGCCACCACCACGCCGCTCGGGCCCACGCGCTGGGCGGCGTAGGCCGACCACGATCCGGGCGCGGCGCCCAGATCGAGCACGCGGTGCCCCGCGCGCATCAGGCGCACGCGCCGGTCGATCTCCTCGAGCTTGAAGACGCTGCGCGCCGCGTAGCCGGCGGCCTTCGCGGCGCGCGTTCTGGCGTCTGCTCGCTGGTAGGGGTTCTGCCGCCGCCTGCGGGACACCCTCAGCTCTTGGGCTTGCCGCCCGCCTTCTTGACGGCACCCTGCACGCGCACGATCCCCGACTTGGCGCCGGGGACGGTGCCCTCGAGCAAGATGAGCTGCTGCTCGGGCACGATCTTCACGATGCGCTGGCTCAACACGCTCACGGTCTTGTTGCCGTGCTGGCCGGCCATCTTGCGGCCCGGGAGCACGCGGCCGGGCGTCATGTTGGTGCCGATCGAGCCGCCGTGACGGTGCCACTCGTGCACGCCGTGGCTCGCCTTCGAACCGGCGAAGTTGTGGCGACGCATCACGCCCGTGAAGCCGCGGCCCTTCGACTTCGACTGCACGTCGACCTTCTGGCCGACCTCGAAGAGCTCCTCCACCTTGAGCGCCTGCCCGATCTCGAAGGACGCGACGAACTCGGCGGTGCCGCGGAGCTCACGTACGTGCTGGGGCGTCTTCTGGCCGACCTTCTCGAAGGCGGTGCGGAGCGCCTTGCTCGCGCGCTTCTCCTTCTTCTGGCCGAGGCCGACGATCAGCGCGTCGTACCCGTCTTTCTCCTGCGTGCGCTTGCCGACCACGACGCAGCCGCCCTGGATGACGGTGCAGGGGATGAGGTCGCCGTTGTCAGCGAAGATCTGCGTCATGCCGATCTTCGTTCCGATGATGCCTGGATGCGTGTTCACTGCGGATCTCCCGAAGCGCTCGGAGTTGGTCGAACGCGGGTCCCCTTCGGAAAGGAGCCGGTCGAAAACCGACTTCCGCCTCGCCGTGCCGGTCGCGAGCGCCGACGACCGCGGGGCACGGAGCCCCAGGCGACTTGGAGAGACCCCCTCGGCGAAGCCGAGGTGCTGTGCAGCCGAGGTGGCTGTCACCGCCAGGTTTGGCCATGGCCGGGCCCGACGGAGCGCGGAAGGATACACGCCCCCGTCGGGGAGGAAAGCAAATTCATCGGTCGCCAGCCGGTACGGGCGCGCTGAATGTTGGCGCAACCCGCCGGAAATCTGCTAGACCGCGTTTTTGGCGGCTCCCCGAGCCAGGCCGCGCGTGGGGTGCTAAGATGCGGCGTTGGCTTCTTTCTAGGCTTTCTCGACGTTTCCTTTGGGCCGCTCGCTAGACGAGACCGACCGCGGTCTCCATAGACGAAACACCCTGGTTCGGACTGTTCACCTACCGACTGTTTCAAGGGCGACCCGCCAACGAGGGGGCCCCTCACTGGAGGAATGACACGATGCTTCACAATGGATTCAAGTACTTCGCCGCTCTGGCCACCGTCTCCCTGCTGTCTGCTGCCGCTTGCAGCGACGACGAGACCACAGCCACGACCGGTACCCCGACCACGACGACGACCACCACCACCACCACCGGCGGCGGCGGCGGCAACGACCTCGTTGCGCAGTGCACCGAGGCCTGCGGCACGCTCTACGACTGTGGCCTGGAGGCCGACGGCGCCGGGCCCGGGCTTCACGGGCGCCGCGGCCGAGAAGTCGGGCTTCGTGGGCGACGACATGAGCGGCTGCGTGCAGAGCTGCATCGGCTTTCCCACGCTCATGGGGCTGATCAACGCGGAGGACTGCTCGACGACCGTCGACAGCATCAGCGGCGCGAACGACGACTTCAAGGACGTCTGCGAGAACGGCTTCAGCCAGGGCGGCGGCGGTGCTGGCGGTGCCGGCGGCGCGGCCGCTGGCGGCAACGGCGGCGGCGGCGACAACGGCAACTGAGCCTCGCGCCTGAAACGTGCCTGATAGTTGTCCTTGCCCGGGGGGTCGACACATGATCACCCTCGGGCAAGGCCCGACCCCTTTGGCGGGGCTCGGTCAAGAGCCTCGCCCGGCCCACCGTGGCCTCGAAAACCACCGTGGCCCCTGAAACGGCAGACTCGTCTGCTTGAACTGCTTGGAGGATGAACATGAGCCCGAAAATTTTGACTCTGATCGCGGGTGCGTCGCTGGGTCTGCTGATGAGCGCTGCGTGCACCGTCACCTCGGTCGACGATGACGGCAGCGGCGGCACCGGCACCGGCGCCGGCACCACCACCAACAGCGGCGGCTCCGGCACCGGCGGCGACGCCACCGGCGGCACCGGCACCGGCGGCGACGCCACCGGCGGCGACGCCACCGGCGGCAGCGGCGGCGGCCCCGCGTGCATCACGTGCGAAGGCGTGATCGCTTCCACCACCGATATCGATACGGCTGACCTGTGTGGGTACACCGAGGAGGGCGGCGAGGCTGCCTGCTTCGAGAACAGCTCGTGCGATCTCTTCTTCACCATGTACTTCGAGGCCTGCGGAGACGGTGAGGAAGCGGGGGCATGCGAGACGCAGTGCGAGAACTCGCTCTGTAGCGC
>CAZYSW010000718.1:0-2821 GCA_964650105.1 uncultured Nannocystaceae bacterium | reverse complement strand
GCGGCAAGGCGCATGTCACCGGCGGCCGCTTTCGCGAGCGCGTCGGGGTTCGCGGGTACGGAACAGATCGAGCACTCCAGAAGCGAGGACTCCTTGAAATCCAGCCCCCAAGTGTTGCGGCCCTGCTCGTCCAGAATCCACTCCGCTTCGAGCGGCATGAAGCCGATGGAGCACGCCTTGATCGCGTTCACTGAGAGAAGGCGGTCGATCTCGTCGACAGCATCGGTCGTGCCGGCGGCGTGGAGCGTGACGGTGCCCTCGGTGCGCTTCGGGCGACCGTTGACCTTGGTGACATCTTTCCACCAACCGATCGGCGCGTTGTGCCGGTGATAGGCCAGCGCAACCGGGTTTCGCTCGAAGTTGTCAGTCTTGATGCCATCCTGCCGAACGATGTCACCGTACAGGTCAGTCGTTTCGGTCGACATGATGAACCGCTGCGACCGGGTGTCGGGGTTGTAGCCGGCCTTCTCCACCGGCTCGTCGAGGATGACCGCCTTGAAGAGCTTGCCATCGTCAGTCGCCGACGCGCGGCGCTTGGAAACGATCTCGTCGAGAGATACGCGCTTGGTCATTTCACTGCCCTCAAATCAGGGAACGAGACGATCGACTTCTCACCGTCGTCGTCAGGTTCTTCCGGCTTGTCGTCAGGCTCGTCCTTCGTCGGCTGGCCGGCCTGGATGATGATCTGGTTCTTGTCGTCGACGAGGTGATAGCCCTGCGGGATCAGGCGGACATTGCCGGCGCCGTTCGGCAGCGGATTCATTCCGCGCCGCATCAGCGCTTGGTCGATCGTCATGGCGCCGCGGTCCATCAGCACCTCGATCATCTTGGCCTGCTTCTCGACGTCGGTGAGCTGCATGGCGTCGCGATCGAACTCGATGAAATATTCCAGCCGCTCCTCGGGCGTGAGAAGCGCGCGGGTCATCCGCTCCTCGATGATCTTGCAGATCGGGATCAGCGTGTCCTGAACATAGGACTTCTCCAGCGTCTCCATGTTCTCGTATTTCACGTTGACGATGTGCATCATCTTGTGAGGCGGGATACGGAAGATGCGGGCGACGTCCTCGACAGCCTTATCCCGGTTCTTCGCGACCTCGGCCTGATCGGCGTTCATCGCGACCGATTTGAACTCCATGCCCTGCTCAAGCACGATCGGCACGCCAGCATCGCGAGATGCCGCCCATCGGGTCGATAGTTGCTCCTTCAGCCGTTTGAAAACCCGGTCATCAAGCGGCTCGACCTGTTCTTTCGGCATCTGAAAGACGCCACGCACGGAACCGTCGTTCTTGTATAGCCGGGTCTGATACTCCATCAGGGCCTTGGAGAACCCCATCACATTCGCGCCGGCGTCCAGATTGGAGAAGCCGAACAGGCCGTCGAACATCCGGCCGCGGAAGTGGATCAGTTCGTCGTGCAGCAGCATCTCCTGAAACCCGACGAGCATCATGTGCTCGTTCGGGGTCAGCCGCTCGATATCGTAGAGGTACTGCTGCTTGGCCTCGTCGACATAAATGCGGACACGTCCGGGGAGAACCGGGATCAGATGCTCGACCTGTCCGGTGCGATCCTTCATCTTCTTCGCGACGAAGGCGTTCCGCACCGCGCCGAGGTGCAGAACCATCATCTCGATGAACTCGGACCATGTGTGCCACGGGTTCGGCTCCAGCGCGAGCAGCCGAGCCAGCCAGTGTTCTTTCGGGTCCACGATCTCCGAACCGCCGCCCTTGAGCTTCCTGCGCAAGTAACGCGGCGTCTTCGAGATGTCCTGAGCCGGCACGTCGAGGCAGATGAGCACCGCCGAAATCTGCACCGCCTCATCAAGCGGCAGCGGCCGGTTCTCGCCGAACGGATAGTAGCCGTAGAGGTCGGCCAACCACGCATCGATCGGCGAGACCTGCCCGGCGGTCAGCGACTTCTCCCGCATCGGGATCGTCTCGTGCAGAACCTCAAGCGCTCGCTGGCTCATCGTCATCTTCCCCAGCGAGCCCGCCACGAATTTCGTAGACCGACTTCCACTTTTTCGGCACGTCGAGCATGGCATCCATGCGGGCGACGTTGGCATTGATGAGCGCTGCGAAACCGTCGATCTTGTAGACCGACTTCTCGTCTTCCTTCTGGGCAAGCACGTTGCCGCGCTTGTCAAAGTAGCCGCAGACGTTCATCGCCATCCAGCGCATAACCGGATCGCCGTTGTGCTCCAGAAGGCCGCCCTCGATCCGAGCCAGAAGGTCTTTCGTCGGGTCCGATACCGTCTTCACACCCGGCGCAACCTGCCCGGCCGGCAAGCCGTCGTTGAACAGGCTCGAAAGGATCTGGTTCGACTGGTAGGTGTCGAAGCCGATGTAGCGGACGTCGAACAGCTTGCACCACAACCGGATGCGCGCCTCGATCACGTTGTAGTCGGTGATCGGGCCGTTGGTCATCGTCAACCATGCAGGCCGACCATCTCCCGGCGGCCGGCACCAGCCGGAGTAGAGCGGCCCGATCTCCTCGTGCAGAAACGACTTCGATTTCGACGGGACGAAATGCTCGTTGAAGATCGCCAGCTTTCCGTCGCGCTCGAAAATGATCGCGATCGAGGACAGGTCGTTCTTCGAGCCCAGGTCGGCGCCGATGAAGGCGACCTCTCCCCGGAAGTCGAGGATGTCGAGTTCCTTGTTCTCGCAGGCCGCCCAATTCTCGTCCGAGATCAGGCCGCCCGCCCCATTCGACCAGATGTTGAGACGGGTTCTTTCGAACTCCAGCACTGCGGCCTCGGACTGCGCCTTGGCCTTCGCCAATCGCTCCTTCAGCGACGTCGGCGACAGGGTGATGCCCCACA
>CAZYSW010000717.1:0-2839 GCA_964650105.1 uncultured Nannocystaceae bacterium | reverse complement strand
CAAGTACAGCACGCGCAACCCCATCGCACGGCTCTTGATGGGAGGATTCTTGCGCGAGGTCCTCGACCTCTACACGATTTCGTGGCCACGCTCCGTGCTGGAGGTGGGCTGTGGAGAGGGGCGCCTGGCCCAGTTCCTCCACAGCGACGGGCCGAAACCCGACCGCTTCGTCCTGAGCGATCTCGACGTCGGGCGCGTCGACCCGTCGATCGGCGACGCTTTCGAAGTCGTCCAGGCTTCGGTCTACGACCTGCCCTGGCAGGACGGGGAGTTCGATCTGGTGATCTGCTGCGAGGTCCTCGAGCACGTCGACGATCCCGACCGTGCCCTGGCCGAGATCGCTCGCGTGGCCTCGCGGCGCGTGCTCGTGTCGACCCCCTGGGAGCCCGTCTGGCGGTGCTTGAACATGGCGCGGGGGAAGTATCTGTCCGCGCTCGGGAACACGCCCGGGCACGTGCAACACTTCACCCGGCGCGGGCTTGTTTCGCTGGGCTCGCGGCACCTGCGTCTGCTTCAATGCAGAACGCCCCTACCCTGGACGATCCTCCTCGGTGAGCCCCTTCGTCGATAGAGCGCGGCGTCTGGAGCCCTGGCTGTCGTGGGCCGTGGTGACGGTCGTAGGCCTGGTGCTCCTGTGGCCGGTTCCTGCGGGGCACATGCCGCTGTCGGCCGACCACACGGTGCACTTGACGCGCACCTGGATGTGGGCGCAGGAGCTCGCCGCCGGTCACCTTCGGGGCTGGAGCCCGATCTGGTTTTTCGGCACGCCCGTCGGCGAGCTGTATCCCGTGCTCGGCGACCTGTGGATCATCGTCCTGCGGGTCTCGAGCTTGGGGGCCCTGGGGTGGGATCAGGCCTACGCGCTCGGCTTCACGCTGGTGTTCCTGACCCAGGGCTGGGCGCTCTTGCGGGCGGGGCGGGCCATGGGCCTGGGCCCCCTGCCCGGCCTCGTCGCCGCGCTCGCGGTGCTCCTCGACGCGGGGGCCTACCGCGAGGGCGGGTGGGACTACACGGTCACGTACGGCGTCTGGCCGCAGGCGCTGTCGACCGCGCTTTGCTGGCTGGGGCTGGGCGAGCTCGCCCGGGCGTGCAGCGACGACCACCCGATTCGGCGTCGCCGCTGGGTCGGAACGGCCGCACTCGCGCTCGGTGGGTCACTGCTGGCGCATCCCATGGCCCTGGTGACGCTCGCTCTCGCGACCCCGTTGGCGGTGCTCGGCCTGGCGGGGCCGCACCGCGAAGCGCTGCGGCGATCGACTGGGACCACCGCCGTCGTGCTGCTCGGGGCGCTCGGCGTAGCTGCGTGGTGGCTCTTGCCGATGCTCGAGCATCGAGCCTGGATGGCCAGCTACGGATGGTTGTGGATCCCGCTGGTGCGCATGCTCGAGGGCGCGCTGCAAGGGCAGTGGTTTCAGCACGGGTCGACGGTCGTCGGCTTCACCATTGGGCTGGGCATTCTCGCATCGGCCGTGATCGGTCCCCGGCCGACGCGCTTCTTGGCCGCCACGGCGCTCGTCTCGTGGTGCATGGCCGGAAGCGACGTGGTCTGGCAGCTCCGCCTCGACCGGTGGAGCGAGGGATTCACCCACCTGCAGTACCAGCGCTTCATCGAGTCGGCCAAGCCGGGCCTGTTTCTCTGCGCGGGTGCGGCCGTGGGGCTGATGGTCGCCGGTGGCGAGCGGCTGCGGTCCCGCAGCGCGGTGGGGGCCGGCCTGGTGTGGGCACTGGCCGCCTCGGTGTCGGCGTGGATGATCGTCGACACCGGCAAGGTCGCCAGGGCGCGCAATGTGGGGACGATCCAGTTCGAGCGTCTGCCGGGCCACCCCGAGATCGACGGCGCGCACCAAGACCTGGTGGCCTGGCTCGCCGAGCGGTGGGACGAACGCCAGGAGTTCTTCCGCGCGACGGTTCGCGAGCACCGCAACCTGCACTGGTTCGTCGATGCCTCGGTCGGATCCGGCATCCCCATCTACAAGCAGGGCTTCACGCCGGGCGACAATTTCGTGCACAAGCCGGAGACCGGCACCGCCGCGTTGCTCGATCGATTGCGGGTGCGCTACGAGGTTCGACGGGGCCGGCGCGCCCGCGGACCGGGGCACGTCCTGGACCTCGGCGCGCTGCAGGTGTTCGAACGACCCGGTTGGGATCATCCCGTCGCCTGGGCCGAGGGCCCGGGCCAGGTCGAGGTGCTGCAGGCCGATCTCGAGCGCAATCGCGTCCGCGTCCGCGTTGAGCCCCCACAGCCCGGCGAGCGGACCCGCGTGGTGTTCGGGATCGCCGGCTTCCCCCGCTGGACGCTGACCGACGACGCCGGTGCGTCCGTGCCGTGGATCGAGGTCCCCGTCGTCGGCGACGGACCGTCGGCGACGCCGTCCGACCGGCGGTCGGGCATGCTCCGCGGAGGCAAGGCGCACGGCGACGACGGGACCGAGCCGACGCTGGTGGCGGCCGATCTTCCGGCAGGCGAGTACACGCTGACCTATCGGCATTGGCGAGCCTCGGACGTGGCCGCGCTCTTGGTCTCGCTGCTCTCCGTGATGGCCTGCGTGGCGCTGGCGTGGCCGGGGCGACGGCTGCCGTGGCTCGACCGCGCGCTCGAGCGGGGGCGGACCCGCCTGGCCGCGCTGGGGCACCCGGCGGCTGTGAGCCTGGCCGCCCTGGCGGTGATCGGCCACTACGCCGTGCGACAGCACCACGGCCGCGAGTCCGAGCGTTCCCGCGCCGTGGGGCAGCTCGACACCCGGGTGCACGAGCGAGTCCACGTGGAGGCCGGGTATCTCAAGACCGAGATGTTGATCCGTCCCGCAGTGCTCGTGGACCGTCGGCGGCGCGAACCGGC
>CAZYSW010000716.1:0-2851 GCA_964650105.1 uncultured Nannocystaceae bacterium | reverse complement strand
TTCACCGCCTTCGACCGGGAGTCGAACATCGCGGCCCACGTGGGGGGCTTCGTGTGCGGTGTCGCCCTGGTCTGGCCGTTCAAGAACGCCGAGCTGGTGGAGATGCATCGACGCATGGTCGGCTATCCGACCACGTTCCGCCGCTTCCATTGAGCCACCGGGCGTCGACCACCGGTCCGGCCGTGCGTCACCAGCGGCCGATCGGTGCTCGTCGCGACCGCTGCGAAACGCAGCCCCGTCGATGCGGGTCGGGCACGGCTCGATCGCGCCCCCGGCCTGTGCGGACGGTGGTCGACTCGGGGAGCCCGAGCCTCAGGGCGCGTCGCCGGCCGCCGTCTTCTCCCGGGCCCGTCGGCCCCGTCGGGTCCGATCCACCACCACCCCCGACAGGGCCGCATAGGCGGCCTGCAGCGCGCTCACCTGGTCGGGCCGCTCGGCGGCGAGGTTGTGGAGCTCGCCGAAATCTCGCGACAGGTCGTAGAGCTCCACCAGGTTCTCGCTGCGTCGGACCATGAGCTTGAACGGCCACACGATCACGCCGTACTGCTCGCTCTCGTTGAGCGGCAGCGGTCGCGGAACGGTGAAGACGTCATCGGCCACGTCCTCGACCAGGTGAGGGACGAGGCTCACGCCGTCTCCCGCGTCCGGCTGCCCGCCCATCAAGATCAGAAGGGTGGGGTGGATGTCCAACAGCGAGACCGCGGCGTCGATGCGGCGCGGGGGCACGCCCGGAATCCGTACGGCCAACGGCACGTGAACGAGCGGGTTGTAGACGTATAGACCATGGTTTTCGGGCAGCCGCGGATCCTCGCCGAGCCCCTCGCCGTGATCGCTGAGCAGCACGACGACGGTGCTCTCCCACAGGCCGCGGCGCTCGAGCTCCTGACGGAGCACGCCGATCTGAGCGTCCACCAGGGCGACCGCGGCGCGGTAGCGGGCGACGGGGTCCTTGCGTCGCGCGGGATCGAGGTGCTGCCGCAGGGCGCGGTCCCGCGCGTCGATTTCGTGGTGTTCGTGCACGTCGAAGTAGTGCAGCAACAGGTAGAAAGGCGCGCCGTCGGAGGCCGCTTGCCAGCGGTCGATCGCCTCCAGGCCGAGCTCGGTGGTGCGCGCCGAGGTGGAGTACGAGCCCACGTCCCGCTCGTGGAGATCGTTGACCAGCCGCCGGTGGCCGTCGAGACCGCGGGTGAGGACCGCCTTTCCGACGTAGCGGAGAACCTCGCTGGGGATGACCGCGTGCGTCACCCGACCCTGCGCCTTGGCGGCCTCGGCCAGCGTGGTCGTTGCGGGTGCGAACGGATCGATGCGGCCGGTCAGCGCCCCCGACATCGAGAGGTCGGTGCCCGCCGAGGGTGCGAACGCCCGCGTGAACCACCGCGCGTCCGTCAACAGGCCCAGAAGGTGCGGGAAGTCCCGGCGGTTCTCCTCCGTATCGGTCATCACGTCGGCGCGGAGGGTGTCGATGGCGAGGATCAGCACATTCATTTTCGACGTGCGCGTCACCAGGGCCGCCGCCTGCTCGCTGCGACGAAACGCCTCGAGCTGCGCGAGGTGGGCGTCGCGTTGCTCGCGGAGCGCGACGGTTCGGGCGGCCGGGGTGCTGCGGCCGTCGCAGTTCTCGTCCACGTCGTTGCCCTCGATCTCGATTGCTCCCGGAGATACCGCGGGGTCGTGGTCGTCGCAGTCCCCTCCGCCCAGCAGCGGGGAGTAGCCGTCTCCGTCGGCGTCGAAGATGGCTCGGACCACCCGCACCACGAGCCGTGCGTGCATTCCTCGGGTGGCGACCGCCCAGCGACTTTCGGCGTCGGACAGACCGTGGATCATCCCGAAGGGCAAGACCACCACCACCAGCGCGGCCGAGGCGAGCCACCCCCGCGCCCGGTCTCGACCCACCCGCGACCAGGGCACGCCGAGTCCGGTGACCAGCAGGCGGACGGCGAGCCCCGCCATCACGATTTCCGCGATCAGCAGCATGGTGTGGGCGTCGGGCAGCTCGCTGCGCTTGGCGGTTCTATTGACGAGGTCGGCCAGCGCGACGAGGACCGCCAGCGAGGCGGCCAGTCCCAGCCGCCACCGTCGGGTGGCCGCGAGCCGATCACCGATCCACAGCACGGCGGCCAGACCCAGCCAGCCCGCCAGCGGCAGCGTCACGGGGGCGTAGCGCGCCCCGGGCAGCGTGCTCGCGAACGCGCCGTCGAACAGGTGACGGCTCCCCGGTACCGTCACCAGCAAGCTGCCCGACGCCATCGCGAGCGCGGTGGCCCACCGACCCCACCGGGCGCGCGCGGCGAGGGCCCGCGAGACCATCACCGCCGTGCCCACGGCCAAACCGGTGGCGGCGAACAGGAGGACGAAGACCGCCGCGGCGCCCACCGCCGGGCCCAGGTGGTACAGCTCGACGGGCGCGAGCACCAGCGCGCCCAGCATGCCCTGAGCCGGATCACCGGCATCGAAGGTCCAGCGGGGCCGCTCGTCGGACCAGCGGGGCCGCTCGTCGCTCACTCCGCCGAGGATACCTCGGGAGGCGGCAGGTAGAGCTCGCCGCCCGCATCCCGGAACTCACGGGCCTTCTCGGCCATGCCGCGTTCGACTTCGTCGCGAGTCAGCTCGCGCAGGTCCTGGGTGAGCTTCATCGAGCAGAAATGCGGACCGCACATCGAGCAGAAGTGCGCCGTCTTGGCGGGCTCGGCGGGGAGGGTCTCGTCGTGGAACTCGCGGGCGCGCACCGGATCGAGCGAGAGGTTGAACTGATCGTTCCAGCGGAATTCGAAGCGCGCCTTCGACAGGGCGTCGTCGCGCATCTGTGCCCCGGGGTGGCCCTTGGCCAGGTCCGCGGCATGAGCCGCGATCT
>CAZYSW010000715.1:0-2852 GCA_964650105.1 uncultured Nannocystaceae bacterium | reverse complement strand
GGCCCCAACGGTTTGACGGCGGCGTGCGTGCTCGCCCGCGCCGGGCTGGAGGTCCTGGTGCTGGAGGCGAATCCGCGGCGGGTCGGCGGAGCGGTCGGATCCGAAGAAGCGACGCTGCCGGGGTTCGTGCACGACGTCGGCGCCGCGTTCTTTCCGTGGGGCGTGCTCAGCCCCGCCTTCGCCGAGCTCGATCTTCCGGCGTACGGGCTGGTGTGGCGACACGCCGAGATCGAGAGTTGCCATCCGGCGCCCGACGGGACCCACGCGTCGATCGCCCGCGACACGGAGGTTTCGGCGCGAGGGTTCGGAACGCGGCACGACGGCGACACGTGGCGGCGCGTGGTCGAGCAGTACCAGCGCCTCGAGCCCCGCCTGCTCGATGTGCTGCTGCGTACGTTCCCCACCGTCAAGCCGATGCTCGGGTTGCCGCCGACGGATCTCGCGCGGCTTTCGACCGTGTTCTTGTCGAGCGGGCGGGGCCTGGCCGAGCGGTGGTTCGAGTCGGAGGCCGCCCGTCGCGTGCTGCCGGGGCTGGCGTTGCACGTGGACGTGGGTCCCGACGATCGGTTCGGGGCAGCGCTCGGGTACATGCTCGCGATGACGGCGACGACCGGGGGCTTCGCGGTGCCCGAGGGCGGCGCACAGGCGATCGCGGATGCGCTGGTGCGGTGTCTGGTCTCGCGGGGTGGCCACGTTCGACTGGGCGCCCACGTGCGTCGGGTGGCGGTCACCGAGGGCAAGGTGCGGGGGGTCGTGCTCGACGACGGCGAGGAGATCGAGACCTCGATGGTGCTGGCCGACACCGATGTCGCGACCCTGCTCTTGCGCATGGTGGATGTCGAGTACGTGCCCCCGCGGGTGGCCGAGTTCATGCGTGCGTATCCGCGGGGCTGGGGGACGTTCAAGGTCGATTGGGCGTTGTCGGAGCCGGTGCCGTGGGCCGTCGAGCCGGCTCGGCGCGCGGCGGTGGTGCATGCCGGCGACAGCCTCGACGATCTGTCGCGCTTCACCGCGCAGGTGCGCCGCGGCGAGCTGCCCGACAATCCGTACCTGGTGATCGGTCAACAGTCCTTGTGCGATCCGACCCGCGCTCCCGACGGGCGGCACACGCTGTGGGCGTACTCTCGGGTCCCGCCGAGCCTGCCCGGCAACGGCTGGGCCGAGCAGGCCGAGGCGTTCGCCGATCGCGTGGACCAACGCATCGAGGCGCTCGCGCCGGGGTTCCGCAAGACCATCCTCGCCCGTCGCGTCGTCGCGCCGCCCGACCTGCAGGCCATGGACGAGAACCTGGTGGGCGGCGATCTCGGGGGAGGCTCCAACGCCTGGCACCGCCAGCTCCTGTTTCGTCCGCTGTTCCCCTACTTCCGCTACCGCATGCCCATCGACGGCCTGTGGCTGTGCAGCAGCTACGCGCACCCGGGGGCCGGCGTCCACGGGATGTGTGGCTACAACGCGGCCAAGCAAGCCCTGAAAGCCACGTGACCTCAGCCGCTTCGGTCGGGCGTGCGGAACCGGGACCAGTCGATGCCGAGCTTGCGCATGCGCGAGCGCAGCGTGTGCGGGTCGATCCCGAGCAGCTCGGCCGCGGCGCCCGGGCCCTCGATGCGCCCCTTGACCGCCGTGAGCACGGACTCGATGTACGACCGCATGGCCGCGTCCAGCGACATCGCGCCGAATCCGTCCGGCCCGGGCGGCGGCGGGGACTCGGGTGCGGATTCGGTCGTGCCCTTGGAGGGGGAGCCGGACGTCGGTGCGACGACGGCGGGCGTGGGCTCGCAGGGCGGGGATCTCGATGGGGAAGGCGGAGAGCCAAAACCACAGGTCGTCGCGGAACGTCCCCTCCTCCACCATTCCCGGGAGATCGCGGTGCGTGGCGGCGACGATCCGGCAGTCGACGTGGATCGGATCGAGCGCACCGACGCGCTCGACGATCCCGTCTCGCAGGACCCGCAAGAGCCGGACCTGGGCCGCGGGCGGAAGCTCGCCCACCTCGTCGAGAAACAACGTGCCTCCGTGTGCGCGCTCGAACCAGCCCTTGTGCTGGTGGCTGGCCCCGGTGAAGCTGCCGCGTTCGTGACCGAACAGCGCCGAGTCGATGAGCTCGGGGGGAATGGCCCCACAGTTGACCCTGCAGCGCGCGGACGCGCCGTTCGGCGCGGCTGTGGGCGACCACCATCCCCAGCGTCAAGAGACCCTCGGTGACGTCGGGGATCTCCGGCGGGGCGACGTCGGGGGCCAGGCCCAGGGTCACCAGGCCGCACACCTGGTCTTCGACCGCGAGCGCAGCGGCGAGAACCGACGCGCTGCCGGGCGCGAGGTCGCCGTAGCCCTCGAGCAGGTCGAGGGTGGCCGGGGGGCGGCGTCGCGCGAGGTCCAGCAAGGCCGTTTGCCGGGCCTCGCTCAGCGGCAGTCGTCCTCGCGGTCGTTCGTTGCGATCGGGGGTCCAGACGGCGAGCTCGCGGATGTCGTGGCTGCGCCCCGTCAGCTCGAACAACCGTGCCGCGACGTGGGCCTGCCGCTCATCGAGCGGGTCGCCCGCCTCGGTGGGTTGTATCTCCGGGACCGACCCCGCGTTGATCGACATCGCCGATCGGGGTGGGCAAGAAGCGGGTGCCGGCATCAACGACTACATCAACGAGCACAGGCTGAAGCTGCAGCTCGATTGGATCGCCCGCATGCTGCACGACTTCGACACTCGGCAGGCCGCGCACGTCGTCCACGCGCAGCTCGACGTGACGTTCTGAGTCGAGACCTCGGCTACTGGAGCTCGATGCCGTTGATCTTGCAGAGCTTGATCGCGTCGTCGCGCTTGCTGCCCTTGAGCTTCTTGAAGGCGCGCTTGGCCTTGGCCT
>CAZYSW010000714.1:0-2856 GCA_964650105.1 uncultured Nannocystaceae bacterium | reverse complement strand
TGCACATTGCCGCGGCGGAGCAGACGGTCCATCACCTCCTCCCGTGCGTGCGAGAGCTTCGCGAAACGCTGGCCCAGAAGGCCGCCCTGTACATGGATGTCGTCAAGATCGGACGAACGCACCTGCAGGACGCCACGCCGGTCACGCTCGGACAGGAGATCTCCGGTTGGGTCGACCAGCTCGACCACGCCATCGGGGCCATCGAGCTCGCCCTCCCGCACGTCTACGAGCTCGCCCTCGGCGGTACGGCCGTCGGCACCGGCCTCAACACCCACAAGGACTACGCGGTCAAGAGCGCCGAGAAGATCGCGGCGCTCACGGGCCTCCCCTTCGTCACGGCGCCCAACAAGTTCGCGGCCCTCGCCGGCCACGACGCCCTGGTCGAGCTACACGGCACCTACAAGACCCTGGCCGCGGCGCTCAACAAGATCGCCAACGACGTTCGGTGGCTCGCTTCGGGGCCGCGGTGCGGAATCGGCGAGATCCGCATCCCGGAGAACGAGCCCGGGTCGTCGATCATGCCGGGCAAGGTCAACCCGACCCAGTCCGAGGCGATGACCATGGTGTGCGCGCAGGTGATGGGCAACGACGTGGCCGTGAACATCGGCGGGATGAACGGGAACTTCGAGCTGAACGTGTTCAAGCCCCTCATCATCCACAACGTGCTGCACTCGGCGCGGATCCTGGGCGATAGCTGCCGCAACTTCGACCGGTATTGCGCGCGCGGCATCGAGCCCAACCTCGACCGGATCGAATCGAACCTTCGACGCTCGCTCATGCTGGTCACCGCCCTCAACCCGCACATCGGCTACGACAACGCGGCGAAGATCGCGAAGAAGGCCCACGCCGACGGGACGACGCTCAAGGAGGCCGCGGTCTCGTTGGGCCTTCTGACGGCCGAGCAGTTCGACGCCTGGGTCGTGCCGGCCAAGATGATCGGGCCCAAGGAGACCTGAGCGTGACCACGCCCGACGCCAACCCCTTGCTGACCCGGCGCTTCGAGATCCCCTTCGACGCCATCGACGCCTCGCACGTCGAGCCCGCCGTCGACGCGCTGATCGAGCAAGCGAAATCGGCGTTGGCGGTCATCGGCGCGCTGCAGGAGCCACGCACCTACGAGAACACCATCGAGGCCCTCGATCGGGCGACCGAGGGCCTGGAGTACGCGATGGGAGTCGTCGGACACCTCGAGGCCGTCGCCACCACCCCCCGGCTCCGGGCCGCCTACGATGCGGTCCAACCCGAAGTCGCCGCGTTCTCGGCCCGGATCCCCCTCGATCCGGTCTTGTGGAAGGCGGTGCGCGAGTACGCACAGACCGACGAGGCGCGGGCGCTGGACCCGATTCGCAGGCGGCGGCTCGACAAGCTCATCGACGATTTCCGTCGTCACGGCGCCGAGCTCGACGACGCGGGGAAAAGGCGCCTCGAGGCGATCGACGTCGAGCTCGCCCAGGTCACCACCAAGTTCGCACACAACGTCCTCGACAGCACCAACGCCTGGGAGCTGGTGATCACCGACGAGGCTCGCCTCGCGGGCTTGCCCGAGTCCGCGCGCCAGATGGCCCGCCAGGCCGCCGCCTCCAAGGGTGTCGACGGTTGGCGCTTCACGCTCGCGGCCCCGAGCTACATCGCGCTGATCACCCACCTCGACGACCCCGGAATCCGCGAGGCCGCCTATCGAGCCTACAACACGCGGGCCACCGAACCCGAGCACGACAATCGTCCGCTGCTGCGTCGCATCCTCGAGTTGCGCAGCGAACGGGCGCGTCTGCTCGGGTATCGGGACTTCGCGGATCTCGTCCTCGAGAATCGGATGGCGGGCAGCGGCGCGCGAGCCATGGCCTTCGTCGAGGAGCTCCGCGACAAGACCCGGCCCGCCTTCGAGGCCGAAAATGCCGCCCTCTTGGCCTTCCGACGCACCCTGGAAGGTGCCGACGCCCCACCGCTGATGCCCTGGGACGTGGCCTACTACGCCGAGAAGCAGAGAAAGGCCCTGTACGATTTCGACGAGGAGGAGCTACGGCCGTACTTCCCGCTGCCGAAGGTGATCGCCGGGATGTTCACGATCGCCCAGCGGCTGTACGGGATCACCATCGAGCCCACCGACGCGTTGCCGGTGTGGCACGAGGACGTCCGCGCCTTCCGGATCGTCGACGGCGACGGAACCTTCTTGGGCGCGTTCTACGTCGACCCCTATCCGCGAGAGACCAAGCGCGACGGCGCCTGGATGCACGGCCTGATCACCGGGAGGTCGACCGACGGCGGGCTCGAGCCGCACCTCGGCCTGATCTGCGCCAACGTGACCCCTCCCGCCGACGATCGCCCTGCGTTGCTCACCCATCGAGAGGTCGAGACCTTGTTTCACGAGTTCGGCCATCTGATGCATCACTGCCTGAGCCGCGTGCCGGTCCGGAGCCTGGGCGGTACGCACGTCGCGTGGGATTTCGTGGAGCTGCCCTCGCAGATCATGGAGAACTGGTGTTGGGAGCGTGAGGCGCTCGACATGTTCGCGCGTCACTGGGAGACCGACGAACCCATCCCGGACACGCTGTTCGAGCGCATGGATCGCGCGCGTACCTTCAGGGCCGCCAACGCCATGATGCGCCAGCTCGGCTTCGCGACGGTCGACCTCGCCCTGCACACCCGGTACGACGCGGCGCGAGACGGCGACGTCCTCGATTTCGCTCGGGCGATCCTGCAAGACCACGCCCCGGCCCCCCTCCCGCCCGACTACGCCATGCTGACCAGCTTCACGCATCTGTTCGCGCATCCGGTCGGCTACGCGGCGGCGTACTACTCGTACAAGTGGGCGGAGGTCCTCGACGCCGACGCCTTCAGCGTCTTTCGGGCCCGCGG
>CAZYSW010000713.1:0-2870 GCA_964650105.1 uncultured Nannocystaceae bacterium | reverse complement strand
GGCAATCGACCTGTGGTTGCTGGCTGAGCTCGCAGATCGGGACGAACTCGACGCCCGTGATCGGGTTGGCGCTCGTGCTGTGAGTCACGCGACCGCCCACCCCATTCCAGGGTGATGCGAAGTTGGTGGGAGGGGCGTCGAACTGCGGGGGGTCAGTCGCGTGCGTGGTGTCCCAGGCCGCGCGCAATCCACTGCGGAATCCACGCGCCGAGGTTCGATCCCGATCGGGCCGTAGGCGAGCGCCCCAAGGTGGCGTCGTCGACGAAGCGGGGAGGTGCCGGGTGCCACCCGGGGATGCGCGGGGTCGTGCAAAGGGCAACGCGAGCCGTCGATCCGTCCTCCGCCCGATGAACGAGCACACCCTCGTGATGTAGGATGCGGCGCATGACCTCGTCGATGGTTTGGCGATCCCACCTTGCGACCCTTTGCTTGCTGCTTCTGCCCGCGTGTGGCGATTCGTCGTCGGACGACGGCGGCGACGATGCGATGGCGACCGAGTCGGGGACCGGAACCGGCGGGACGACCGGGTCGAGTAGCCCGACGACCGACGACCCGGAGACCAGCGCGGACACCACGAGCCCGACCACCGCGGACACGACGAACGACGACGACGGCTCCGACACCGGCTCGAGCTCGGCGGACTCGGGGACCGACACGGGGGCGGAGACCGACTCGGCCGATACCGCGTCGGACACCACCGGAGCGAACTGCGACGCCGGCGACGGGCCGAACTTCACCGTCACCAACCAGGGGCTGTCCGACTACCTCATCGACGGCGTGGCCGATCCCGACCTCACGTTGGTTCGAGGATGCACCTACACCTTCGACATCGACGCGCAGGGGCATCCCTTCGCGATCAAGACCCAGCAGGTGCCCGGGCCGGCGAACACCTACGACGAGGGGGTGACCAACAACGGGACCGCAAGCGGCACGCTCACCTTCCAGGTCCCCTTGGATGCCCCGGACACGCTCTTTTACATCTGCCAGGTCCATGCCGCGATGACCGGGACGCTCGACATCATCGACGGCTGATCACGGGGATCGATGGGCTCTCGGCCGAGCGTCCACTACGACGAGGACGCCACCTTGGAGGCGGCGCGCGCCGAGTATTTCGAGCGCAACGGCTTCGGACCGGACGGGGGGTACTCCAGCCCCTTCGTCGAGGTGAAGCTGGCCGGGATTCCGATCCGCTTTCCCAACACCCCGGGGCGGGTGGCGGCCGTGCGGTTTCACGATCTGCACCACGTCGCCACGGGTTACGCGACCGACAATCCGGGCGAGGCCGCCATCGGCGCCTGGGAGCTGGCCACCGGATGCCGACGATACCCCGCGGCGTGGGTGCTCAACGGCATCGCGATGGCGATGGGCCTGTTTCGCGCGCCCCGGTCGACCTTCCGCGCCTACATCCGGGGGCGGAGCACGAAGAACCTCTACGACCGGCCGTTCGACGATGCGTTGCTGCGCACCACGGTGGGGGCGATCCGCGAGGAGCTCGGGCTGCACCAGCCGCCACGGCCGGCGACCCCGGGCGACGTCGCGTGGTTTCTCCTGCACGCCAGCGCCGCCTTGGTCCTCGGCGGCATCGTGATCTCGCCGCTCGTCGCCGTGGTCCTGGCCCTGGTGTGCGTCCTGTCGTGAATCCTTCCGAAGCGCACCGGCGCCCGGGTCTCCCGCGGGCCGACGCTCCCGTGCTACATATCGGCTCGCGTGCCGACCGATGCCGAGCTGTACGCCGCCTGGCGTGGAGGAGACAAGGGCGCGGGACAGGCGCTGATCGAGCGGTATTACGACCCGGTACTGCGGTTCTTTCGGACCAAGGTCGGGACGCAGGCCGACGACCTCGTGCAGCGCACGTTCTTGGCCTGCGCCGAGGGGACGTACCGCGGCGATGCTTCGTTCCGGGCCTACCTGTTCGGGATCGCGCGGAACGTGCTGTTGAAGTTCTTCCGCAACAAGCAGCGAGACGCCCACGTCGATCCCGACTTCACGGTCAGCTCGGTGTACGAGCTCGATCCCGGGCCCTCGACCATGGCCGTCCGCCGCGCCGAGCAGAGGCTGCTCCTCGAGGCGCTCCGCCGGATTCCCCTGGAGTTTCAGCTCCTGATGGAGCTGTTCTATTGGGAAGATCTGTCGATCGCGGAGCTGTCGAGCGTGCTCGAGCTGCCCGACGGCACGGTCAAGAGCCGCCTGCGTCGCGGCCGGCAGCTTCTCAAGGAGGCCATCGCCAACCTTCCTTCGAGCGCCGAGGCGAAGGAGAGCGTGCGGGTGCTGCTGAGCGAATGGGCCGAAAAGATGCAAGATTACGCGCGCGAGCCCGGCTCGTCCTCTTGAGGCTCGGGCCCATCCCCGTCCGGCTTCGGGCTCGGCCCGACCACGTGCTCGATCAGGCGGCGGAGGTGAAGCGCGCGGAGGCGACGGGGGTCCGGGGCGGGACGCGCTTGTCTGAACGCCTCTTCGAGCTCGAGATCGGAACGAAATCGCATGGCGGTCCGGCACGGGTGCGAAATCCCCGCCGGAGTAAAGCGGCTCGAACACGTGGTTCCACCAATGCGCCATCGGGTTTAAGGGCGACGGCGGCCGGGGCTCGGGTCGACACGAGCTCGGCCGCGGGCCGGTGTTCGCGCAGGGCCGCGTCGTCCAACGTCACCGGCGTGCGCTCCATGGCCCGGGTCGACGGTCGAGCGCGAGGCGCCCGACCCCGCGACCGACGAGCGCCGCACGGCGTCGGTGTCGTCGAACAAGACGCGGAGGGCGGGCGTGTCGAGGTCGTCGAACTGACCGCTGCGCACGGCGTGGACGAAGGCGACGACCGCGAGCGCCCCCAGGACCAGCGCGATGGGGATGGCCATCAGCAAGACACTCATGGACCG
>CAZYSW010000712.1:0-2887 GCA_964650105.1 uncultured Nannocystaceae bacterium | reverse complement strand
TTGGTGCTGACAGGCTACGAACTCCAGATCACCAGCACGTTCTCGGCGGGCGAGTTCAACGTGCTAAGCAGCGCGCTACGCCTTTCTCAGCCGGTCGCCGCCGATGTCAGCTTCAACTCCTGTGCCCGTGGTCTCTGCGTGGGCAGCTTCGAGTTCTCGGATACCGAGAGCAACCCCATCTCGATGGAACTGACTTGGACGCAGCAGCGTCCGTCGTCTCCCGGCGGGCCGTCGAACCCCATCGATGATGGCTGGCTTCACTTGGGGAATGATGGAGATGCGCTCGGAGGCGTGGATGCGCTCGGAGGCGTGCTCGTGCTAGACGACACCGGCAGCAACGGCACCCTTCGGCTTATCGGAAGTGGATCAGATAACTTCGGCGGAGACTTCGCGAGCATCAACTTCGACGTGACGGGAGACGCCTACATTCTTGTTTGGTAGGATGGCACAAGTGCATCTTCGCCGCCTCGCCGACGCCCTTCTAGGCACCCTGCTTGCGGTGGCGGCAGCCTGCACCGACGCGGGGGACATTCCTCCGGACATGACCAGCGAGCATCTCGATGTCTGGCTCGACGAGGGCATTGAGGCGTGTGCCGGCCAGCTCCCCGCGTACGATCGGTTCGCGGACCGGTTCTTGTCCGTGTGGGGGGATGCATCGCCTGCCGAGTTCCGCGCAGAGCTACATGTCGTGACCGAAGAGCGGCTCCACAGCGAGCAGCTCTGTTCAGAAGACAGCCGTGCCTGTGCGCGTAGCGGAACCGTTTGGACCTCCGACGCTTACGCCATCCATCACGAGCTGGTCCATGTGATGACTGGCCTTGGATCCGCGCCATGGGCGAGTGAAGGGGTGGCGGTTGCTTTTGGGAACGGCTGGGTCACGATCCCCGATCTGGACGAGTTCGACATCTTCGCGAGTGCCTCGACCGCCCTGGGTTGGCAGGGGTATCTCCACGCTGGAACCTTCACGCGCTACCTCATCGAGGAGCATGGGGCCGACGCGATGCGCCGCTATCATGACGCCGCGCGGAAGGGCGATCCCGCGTCCGAGCTTGAGTCCGAGTTCGCTCTCGCGTTCGGCATGCCCTTGGACGACGCGCTTCAGGGATACGCGCCCGCCGATTTCGGTGGCGAACCACAACCCAGATGCACCTTCCAGCTGTCCACCTGCGATGACGCTGACCCGGTCGACCTGCCGTTTTTGATCGAGGGGTCCCTCGACTGCCAAAGCCCTAACGTGCGTGGCTTTCTCGGACCCGATCCCGGCACGTCCGCGTTCCCACCTTTCGCTCCCCAGCGGGTTGTGAAGGTCGACCTGCAACCTGATCCCGGTGCCGTAGATGATGGAGGCCCGTATCCGCCGGACCGCTACGTGTGGATCTCCATCGACGTGCGCGATGCCACGGTGGAGATGATCCGGTGTGGTACCTGCGACGAGCAGTTCGGAGACTTCCCGTACGACGGCCCGACGAACATCGAGGAGGAGTTGTACAGCGAGTTCCCCCTTGCCGTCGGCAGCTACACGTTCGTGGTCTCCCCGTTGAGCGGGGGGCCGATGCTGTTCGAGCTTCGCAGGATCGAGCCGCCGGCATGATTGCGGGCAGCTCGCAATCGAGAGTACCGTGAGGACTCGATCATGCCCACTGTCGTCAAGCTGTCCGCAGGGCTCCTCGGTGTTGGCGTCCTGTTGGCCGGGGCTCTGGTACTCTTTCATCTATGTCCACGGCAGAGCACCAGAAGCGGGCCATCATCCATGAGATGTTGAAGGAGACTGAGGATCCTGCGGACGTTGAAGATCTGCGCGCGCTTGCGCACGAGCTGGAGCCCACAACCTCAGTCGAAGTCAGAGATGCGGCTGTTGCCGCTGCGTGCGTGCTGCTGCGACCGGATCCTCGATACGCCGGCGTTCCCCTGAAGAACAGCGAAGTCTGGGACAGCATCGGGACTCCCTTGTCACTAGAGGAGACCAGACTCGGGAGGTCCATCGTAAAAGCCTGGTGTGACAGGAGAGCGAAGGTCTAAACGAAGGCGCGCGCCGAGTATTCTCGCCGGACGGGGAAGAGGTGGAAGGCGTAGATGAGTTGAGGGTGTCAGCTGGAGAGGAATGCGGAAGCCTCCTCATTGAAGACCTTCCAGATGGTGAGGTCATACACGGAGATCGAACGATGTGGCGGGGGGAGGTGTGCCTGGCGTCGGTCGGCGGCTGCCCGCCGGACACCCAGTGCGACACTTGCGAAACCGTCTGGTGCGATGAACCACCGCCGGACTGCCAAGATGGCTGACACGAGCAGTCGGCCCCGCAAGGGTTGGGTTGAACAGGAGCGAGTCAGGAACACGCTAGCCCTCCACGACCTCGCGCCTGCCCAGGTGCGCCATCACCATCCGCCTTGCGCAAGCATACCGCACTTGCGCTACACGGGCCGTTAGGCGTCTGCTGTTGTCATGACGCCCCAGCAAGCCGAGAGTCGCGTCCACGAGCTGTGTCTCCGGCACATCGAGATCAGCAGGCTTCACCGGTTGGTCGAAGCGACGAGAGTGGAGATCGGGGGCCGGCCTCCGAAGAACGACCTCGCGTTCGACCTGCTGTTTGCCGCGGTGGACGGCGTGTTCGTCCGGCTCCAGAATCTTGCCGATCTGACTTGCGCATTCGTGGAGGATCTAAAGCAGTCGGCGCCAACGATCCGCTGGGGCCGGAGAAAGGAGTTCAGAGAACGGGACCGTCACCTGCGTCGGAGAAATCTCGACTGGTTTCGACAAGCGTACGAACGGCTCTTCCCCGTGGAGCGGGCGCGCACACGAGGGAGGTGACGCGCCATTCGAGTGGCGCAAGATGGCGAGTTCGAGCGAGCCCGCCATTGGTGCGACATGCATGTGCACGAACGACTTCTGA
>CAZYSW010000711.1:0-2889 GCA_964650105.1 uncultured Nannocystaceae bacterium | reverse complement strand
CGGCTGGTGGTCTCGACCGGACCGGCCTACCACGGCCGAGGAACCCACCACAGGCTCGTGGACGTGGCCCGAGGCGAAGTTCTCGCGACGTTCGACAGCGAAGGGATCACGTCGCCCGGTGCCGGCGTCGTGTTGACCGGCTCGGGTGGTCGCCCGGTCCTCGTGCACGCCGACGACGGCATGATGCTCGAACCGCAGATCCAACTCCCTGCAGGCCACGAGGCCACCGACGTCCGGATCGTGGCATCGGAGATCGAGCCGGTGGTGTGGGTGTTCGCCCGCAGCGATCGCGACGGCATCGTGTTCCACGGCCACTGGTCCGATCTACGCTCGCCGGAGATCGAGCTCCACGACACCCTTGCATTTTGGCCCCGCTATGCCGACGGACGCTCGGGTGTCGACGTGCGCAATCCAGACGCCCCGGATCCAGGGTGCTGGAGGTACCGATTCCGCCCCGAGCACCCGCCCGAGTGCCTCGCCGACGACGCGGAGCGCTCGATTATCGACCTCGCGGCCCTCGTGCCCACGGGCCCATGGAGAGTGCACGAAGGCTTCGATTCACTCGTGGTGAGGAACGCGACGAGTGGCGAGCAAAGTCAGATCTTGCCGGGCTGCTCCGCCCGGGAGCTTGCTCGGTGGCTGGCGCCACCTCGAGTGCTCGCGAAATGCCACGACGAGCCGTTGGCCACTTTCGCGCTATGGTCCCCGGAGCAAACCTGGACGTTCTCGGCACCGCTGCAGCTCGACAACGGTCTACATCTCTCGCCCCGACGGTGGCCAGTCACCGCCCTCGAGCGCTATCGTGGCAGCGAGACTCCGATGGAGCGCTGGCTCGACCTGGAGAGTGGACGGCTCGTCCGAACACCTCCGGCCGAGGCCCTGGTGTGGGGCGGCACCTTCGGCTTTCACTCCAAGATCCTGCTGCGCCTGGTCGAGCACCAAGGCCTGTGGCTCCTCGACCTGCAAGCCGCCACCCTCGAGCGGATCACCGACGACGTCGATTGTGAATACGACCTCATCGAGACCGACTCGACGGCCGACCGCGCCGTCATCGGCTGCAACGGACGCGCCCATGTCGGCGGGGGCCGACGCCTGCACGGCTATGTGTGGACCGAGGTCATCGACTTCGCTCGTAAGCAACGCTGGCGCACGAAGTCCGTGTTCGAGCCCCGCATCGCCGCCGACGGAACCGTCGCCGGCGTGACACGAAGCAACCCTGCCCACCTCGCCGTCATCGACCCCCGCTAAGGGCAAGCGGAGCTGCCGGAGGACCGCGTTTTCAGCATCGCGCAGCTTGCGCCAAATGGGAAAACGTTTTCCCATTCGAAACCGGCTCCCCCTCGGGCCGCCCCTTCAGCGTCGCTTCACCGCGTCGAAGCGCCAGCGATATTCGCGGGCGAGCCAGGTCTGCTCGGTGGCGCCCGCGACCTCGTAGACGAGCCGACCGCGACGGTCGAAGAACCACGTCGTGGGCACGAGCTTCACCGGAAGCTTTCCGTCCAGATAGTAGATTGGAAATGGCCGGCCAGCCTCGACCAGCCACTGCTCGACGGCCTCGCGATCCTCGTCCGCGGTGACGACGAACACGCGCTTGCGCTCCGGGTCGGAGAGGCCCTCGAAAAATTCAGTGAACGCCTCCGTCTCCTCGAGACATGGCACGCACGTCAGGCTCCAGAACTTGACGACCACCGACGATCGCTCCAGCGCGACCGGCTCGCCAGCCGCATCTTGGATCTCGACCTCGGGAAGCTCCCGTGTCTGCGCCTTGTCCCGAAGCACCGCCTTGCGCCGTCGCTTCATCAGACGCCCTCGCGAACGCTCGAGGTCTGCTCGCGCTTGCTCCGTCGACCGCTCCTTCGCCTTCAGCAAGGCCTCGGCCCTACCCCAGCATTCCGGATACTGAAGGCAACCCTCCGCCACTGCAAGCGCACCCGCTTCATCTCCGACATCTTGCAGGGCGGCGACGAGGTCGAGCCGTAGCGAAACCTCTCCGGCGGAGGGTACGTACGCGAGGGCGTCTTCGAGATGCGGCGACACGGCCCCGGAGTCGCCGCTGCGGGATGCGAGGACGGCCAGGGCGAAGGACGCCTTCGCCCTCATCTTGTTCGGGCGAATTTCGGGCTTGGTCTGAAAGGCCTTTGTCACATCGGTCGCGTAGGTCTCGACGATCCGGTCGAACCGCGGATCCGAGACGAGGCGCTGCACGAGCTGGCTCTTGCGGTGCAGGGCCCGGCTCTCCGCCATCCCGGCCACGGCGCACTGCGCATGCTCGGGCGTGAGGACCGAGAAGTCCGAAGGCGTACTCGGGTCGGTCGCGATGAGAACGAGGAAGTTGCAGACGTCGGCCCTCGACTCCGGTCGGTGAAGGTTCTCCCGCTCGAGAAACGACTTCAGCAACTCGATGCGCTCGGTCGGTCCGGAGAACGCATCCGCAACCTCGTCCCACGCAGTCACGCTCAGCCAGATCGCGTCGTAGTGAGATTGTTCGCCTTCGACTCGGTCGTCGAACTCGGCGAGAACCTGACGGTGCACTCGCAGGGCGGGTCCAAGATGCCCGAGTCGCTGAAGCTCGGAGGCGACCGCTCGCATCACCGGCACCGGCTGGGACCCTCGCCCCAGAAAATCGTCGACGGCCTCGTCCACCCACGCCGAGGATCGGCGAGCCGACCGGTCCGAGTCCGTTCGCAGCTGCCACGCCAGCCGCCGCGCCGGCCACGAAAGCGGTGCCGCCCCGACCGCTCGATGTGCGAGCTCGAGGGCACCGCTCGAGTCACCTCGGCCCTTCGCGAGGCCAGCGAGCATCAGCATCGCCCGAACCGACTCCGGGTTCGCCTCGAGGGCGCGCTGCAGCGTTATGTGCTGTGCTTTGGTGTCACCGAGCCGGCCCCT
>CAZYSW010000710.1:0-2898 GCA_964650105.1 uncultured Nannocystaceae bacterium | reverse complement strand
GAGATGCGCGGAGGGGCGACCGCGGTGGAGGTGGTGCGTGCGGTCGCCGAGGTGCTGGAGGGACGCCTGGGGCGGGCGGCGGCGTTGGCGACGGTGATCGGGCGGTCGGGATCGGCTCCGCAGGTGATCGGGGCCAAGCTGCTGTTGCTCGACGATGGGCGCATCGTGGGGACCGTGGGAGGCGGGGCCATCGAGGCGCAGGTGATCGAGGCGTGCGAGCAGACGCTGCGACGGGGTCGACCGACGCGGGTCGTGGCGCACCTGGTGCGCGACCTGGGGATGTGTTGCGGCGGGACGATGGAGGTATTCGTGGAGTACGTTCAGGCGGAACCGCGGTTGATCGTGATCGGTGCGGGTCACGTGGCGCAGGCGCTGGTGCCGATGGCTGCGGCGGCGGGGTTTCGCGTCACGGTGGTCGACGATCGCGAGGAGCTGCTCGAGCACCCTGCGTTCGCGTCGGTGCAGCGCGACCCCAGCGACGTCGACGAGCTGGAGGCCGCGTTGCCGGATCTCGGCCCGACCGACTATCTCCTGGTGGTCACCCGGGACCACGCGCGCGACGAGAAGGCGCTGGCCCACCTGCTGCGCCGCCCCCATCGCTATCTCGGGATGATCGGGAGTCGGCGGAAGGTGCATACCGTGCTGCGGCGGATCCTCGAGCGGGAGCGTCAGCTCGGCCGCCCTGCTCCCGATCTCGCGCGTCTGCATGCACCGGTGGGGCTCGCCCTCGGCGGGCGCACGCCGACGGAGATCGCCGTGAGCATCCTCGCCGAGCTGATCGCGGATCGGCACGGCGGCGACGGGCGGTCCATGAGCAGGGTCAGCGAGGTGATCGGCGACACGGGAACGTCACCCGATCCGGCGAGCGAGCGATCGTCGGGGCGTGCGTGAAGGCGCGGGCGAAAGCGGCGGAAGGGCCGGCGTGGGGTCGTCGACGGCGCTGGCGACCCGCCGAGCGTCGGTTTCGTGCGATCGAAGACGGCCGCGCCGGCGCCGGGGGTGCCGGTGTGGCCCCGTTCGACGACGAGCGGCTCGCCGGCGGCGGTGGGGAATGGGGCGCGAAAGCGGGGATTACGGGCGAATTCCGAGGTCGAGTGCCGAGGCCCGAGGCGTCGTCCGGATCTCGCCCGATGGGTCGGGCTCGCGTCGGGACGGGTGTGAAACGGCCGGGGGGCGGACCTCGTGCCCGGTCCCATCACGGGTGAGGGAACGTGTATTCTCCCGCGCATGTCGAGCGCCCGCACCCTCCTGCTCGCCGCTGGGCTCACCGCCTCGTTCGGCGTCGCCTGCAACAAGAGCAAGCCGATCGAGACCGATGCTCCCAAGCCGGCCACGGCCAGCAATCCCGCCGACGCAGGGGACGCGACAGTCCCCGCGTCGGTGGATCCGTCCAAGCTGATCCACGTCGAGGGGAGCTTCGAGGCGATCGACGACATGTTCGCGGCCGTCAAGGAGATCACCATCCGCCTCGACCCGGAGGACGGGGGCAGCGATCCGATGGCCGACTTCCAGGCCCAGCTCCTGCAGAGCGGGTTCGCCCCCGGGTTCCTCAACAACATCGATCTCGCGGGGCTGCACGCGTTCTCGATGGCCTATCCGGCGCAGGGCGGCGCGTCCACGAGCCCCAACTCGATGTCGATGGCCGCCACGGTGGCGGTGATCGACGGCCGCAAGGTGATCGAGTCGACGCCGCAGTCGTTCCGCCCTCAGCCGCTCGGTGACGGGGTCTGGGAGATCCGGCAGGACCAGTCGCGTTTTCTGTTCAAGGAGGCGGGCAAGGAGCTGCTCGTCGGCATGTCCACCGAGGATCTGACCACCGCCGGGAGCTTGCGCGAAAAGACCGGCAAGGGGCGTCGGTTTCGGGTCCGGTTCTGGAACATCCCCACGGACAACCTGGATCCGGTGACGCTGCTCGGGTTGCCGCGCGACTCGAAGTTGGCCAAGGACCTGGGCAAGGTGGTGCAGAAGCTGCAGGCCATCGCGCTGGAGCTCGAGCTGGGGGCCGAGCGCGACATCGAGCTGGTGGCCAATGCCGAAGCGCCCTTCAGCCTGCTGGGCCTCGACCCGATCGGGGAGCCGCGCGTCGCGAGCACCAAGGTCGAGGCGGTGCTGCCGCCCGATCCGATCATGGTCGGCACGCTGGCGTGGGGCAAGCCGGACCTGGTTCACACGATGATGGACAAGTTCGTCCCCATCGATCGGGTGCCGGCGCCGTTCGACGCGATCGCTCGCCAGGCGATGCAAGGCGTGCACGGTCTGCTCGATCAGATCGGCAACGACGTCGTCTTCGCGGTCTACATGGACAACAAGGGTGAGGCCGCGCTGGTCATCGCCGCGGACGTCAAGGAAGACGGGGGCACGCGGGACAAGATGCGGGCGCTGAACGAAGCCATCGTCAAGGCCATCGAGGCGCAGCGGACGGCCTTCGGCAGTGACAAGGCGGCGCAGTTCGCCGTGGACTACAAGGTCGACGGCGTCGCGCTGGCGGGGGGCAAGGGCGACCGCCTGGTCATCACGTTGCCCAAGGAGATGGAGGGCGACCTCGACTTGGGTCAGGCCGCGCCGTTCATGAAGAAGAACAAGATCGAGGCCGTCTCGTTCGCCCGCAACGGCATTGCCGTGGTGACGATCGGGCTCGGTGGGCGCAAGGTGGCCTCGGAGGTCGCCAAGAATCTGGGCAAGGCGCCCAAGAAGAGCCTGGCCCAAGACGAGGGTTTGCAGCGGCTGCGCGAGACGATGGGCGGGTGTCAGATCTGCGTCTCGGGCGACGTGGAGAAGTACCTCGACATGCGTCTGCAGATGGTCAAGGCCTCGGCCGCCGACAAGAAGGTCGTCGCGCAGGCGACCAGCCTGCGGTCCAAGGTGGCCAAGGGCAGCGACATGGGTGACCCGGGCATC